>JAPJMP010000019.1 GCA_026461645.1 Burkholderiales bacterium | reverse complement strand
GTTGAATATGACCCAACTGGTAGTATTATTGTTAATGGTGTTGATGTTAATAATCCAGATAAACAAACTCTTGAAAATACTAAAAATAGTCCAATCGATCTTGAAAATTGGATTCTTAAACAACAAACAATTGAATTAAAGAATATTAATTTATCGTTTTTGGATAGCAAAAATAATCTACCCAAGATTCAACTATTTAATGTTGCCGCATCTTTAAATAAATTAAAGCATGAAAATCATGTTTTCAATTTAGATATCGGAAAAAGTAAATCTGATGCAAATAAGATATTAAGTTTATTTTTAAGCTGGAAAGGTGGCAAGGTATCTCAATTTCAACAATGGAAAGAAGCTAATTTAAAAGTAACCAGTTATAATAACAATGACACTTTAGCTAATACCATGCAAAAATACATTCCCAATATTGCTATTATTGATAAATTTAATGCAGATACTGCTATTGATGCAAAATTAAGCAATGGAAAACTACAGTATTTTTATGCTAACTTTGACATAAAAAATTTACATTATATGTTTAAAAATAAATCTAATTTCATTAATTTTCCACAATTAGGTGGAAGTATTGATATTAAACTACATGAAAATAATCAGTACTCTATTTTGGCTAAAAACCTTAATCTTTCAACACCTTATGGCTATTTGTTTAATAATAAAAATGTAACCGGAAATTATGTGGTCGGTAAAAACGGACAAATTAGTATAAAGGATACGGACATACAATCCTTTAATAACTTAATTTCTTTATTACCCAAATTCAATAACTTTAGCCTTAATGGCACATTAAATATTATTAAACTGTCATGGATAGGTAAAATTACACGCCCTAGTGATTTTAATATTATTTTAAATTTTAAAAATTTTGAAATAATTTCTAAAGAATCTAATATTCCAAGTTTTAATAACATTAATGGCGAAATTAATATTAACAAAGAAAGCGGCGCTGCTAATTTTGATCTAATAAATTCGACTTTAAAATATCCGAAAGTATTTTTAATTCCCTATATTTTTAAAAAAATGCATACCAATATTCGCTGGCAATTTCATCAAGATAAAAGCTTCGATGTTTTTTTAGATAAGACTAATATTCAAACTCAAGATTTTAATGCAACTCTCCATGGTAAATACACTTATGTTCCGGATACTAATGGGTTTTTAAATCTTTCGGCACATTTAGATAAAATTCTAATAAGTAAAGTTGGTGATTATTTACCTAAAGTTATTGGTGTTTCTGTACATAAATGGCTAAATAACGCCTTAATTGGCGGGCATGCTGCTAACGGAGTTTTAACTTTAAAGGGGTGGATCGCTAATTTCCCCTTTAGTGATGGGAATGGAATGTTTTATATTGATGCTGATGTCCAAAATGGCAAGTTAAGATATGTCAATGATTGGCCAACATTAGACAATATAAATGGAAAATTTAAAATTCGTAATCAGAAAATTATTATTACAACGAACGATGCTTACGTTAATAGCAATAAGATTACAAATGCGATTGTCACTATTCCCAACATGATAGATCCATATAGAGTTTATTTGACTGCCGATGGCAATGCTCAAGGCTCTACAAGCAACTTTTTAAATTATTTAGCTAACACGCCAATTAATCATTTAATTGGAAATATTCCTGAGAAAGTAAGCGCTACAGGTAACGGGAATGTTGCGATTCATTTAGTGATACCATTTAATAATCCTAAAACCTCACAAGTAAAAGGGTCCTATACCTTTATTAATAATTCCCTGCTCTTTAAATTACCGATTCCACAATTAGATGCGGTAAATGGTGATTTATTCTTTAGTGAAAAAGGGTTTTCGATAGATAAAATTTCAACAACAGTATTAAATAATCTAGCTCAGATAAATGCTAGTGATAAGAATAAACAAATTATTTTTAATGTTTTATTTCCTAATTTAAATAGCCAAGATATATTAAACTACTATTTACCTTTCTTTACTCCAATATTTTCCGGTAAAACTACAGCAAATTTGAGTTTTGATATTACCAGTAACGGCCTTAATCAATTAAATGTTGGCTCAAACTTAATTGGTGTAAAAATAAATGCTCCATATCCTTTACATAAAGATGAAAGTGAAAGTAAAAAACTTACCTTACAGTTAATTCCTAATAATTCTGATAAATTTACTAAAATTAATATTAATTATGACAATTTCTTGCACGCACTATTAAATTTACAAGAGCACGGCAAATTAGCACATGCAAATATTATAGTTGGTGCTAATAATCAGCAAAACCTCTTTACTCCTAATAGTCCTAAAATTTTAATTGATTTAAATAGTGACAAACTTTCTGGAAATGAATGGTTGGGCACTATTGTTAGTTTGCTGGAAAACAATAAAAATAACAAATCATTGGTTTTAGAAAGTAAAGCTAGCGGACAACCACAAATTAAGCCACATAATGAATCAAATGGCGATATTTTTCCAATAGAAATTTTATCTAATGTTGAACAGTTTAGTGTTTATAAGACTAATTATTATCATCTCGATAGTGATATTCTTGTGTTAAAGGATAAAACAATTTTTAATTTTAATAACACTTTCACTAATGGTTTTGGAACTTATACTAATCAGAATAAAGATTTAAATATTGTTTTAAATGAATTCAATGCGCAAACAACAGTAAATGAAGCCAAAGAAAAAATTGCCAAGCATCATAATTTCCCTAGCTATTCATCAACTGATTCTGATTTTACTAACCTAAATAGTTTAGCCGCAATAAATACAAATTTAGGCCCACATTTTAATGAATCAAACTAT
>JAPJMP010000170.1 GCA_026461645.1 Burkholderiales bacterium | reverse complement strand
CATATGTGCGGTTTCCAACACTTGAGGTGGATACTTCTATATCATAATCAGAACCACAACCTAAATAATTAGTATTAGTTGTAGTATCAGTTATTATTATTTCGCTTTCAGATAATGCATTAATACTTTCATTCATAGATTTAGACTTATAATTTATAACTTCAATGTGCGGTAAAATTTCTAATATTTTATTATTTAAAGCGCTAATAGCAGACCCACTTCCATTGCTCTCAATTATTTTATGCTGCATACCAAAAAATTTGCCAAATATTTCAATTTTTATATTATTATCTTCTGATTTTGCATAGGCAATTTTATCAGCTATTATTGGTGTGCGATAAATAAAATAAGCTTGCATTAACTCATCATTAGTTATGCCTTTTCGTCGATCAGTATAATAATCTTTAATAAATTGGGCAATAGTAATTTTTTCATCATCAGAACAACTATAACCATATTGATGAATTATCTCTTGCGCATGATTACTGCCGCTTAAAGGTCCAAACACAAATTTTATTGCGCCACCAATTTCCTTAGGGTTAAAAGGTTGGTATGCTAATGGATTTTTTAGAATAGCATTTATATGTCCACCAGAACTATGTGATGCGGCATTAGCCCCAACAATAGGATAATGCGGTTGCCTAATTAGCATATTCTGTGCAATAAAATCGGATATTTCTTGCAGATAGATAATATTTATATCAGTATGAATTTTATACTGCAAATGATCTAAATTACCAAAATGTTTAATATTCATTATTATTTGTTCAAGCGCTACATTTCCAGCTCGCTCTCCTACCCCATTAATACAGCCTTCAACTTGATTTATAACCCCCTCAAATACTCCAGTTAATGAATTATCCAAAGCAAGACCAAAATCATTATGACAATGTGTAGACCATTTAAAATCTATGTTAGGAAACTGCGTAGTAATTATTTGTTTATGTTTTCTAATTTGATTGAGATAATAATCTTCCCCCTCATAACGACTAGCCCCGCCAATTGTATCAGGAAAGTTAAGCACAGTAGCTCCCGCAGATACTGCCGCAATAAAAGCTTCTGTAGCAAAATTAAAATTACTTTTTTGCCGTGAGTAGCCTTCTAAACTAAACTCAACTTCAAGGCCTGCTTTAACCGCCAAATTTATAAAATTATTTATTTTAATTAAAATTAAATCTTTTTGTTGCGCCATTACCCCCAATGAAGCTTCCATTAGTTCTGGATCAATAGGAATATAAATATGCATTCTACCACGCTTAAATTTACTGCTTGACTCCAACGATTTAATGGTTTGCTCAACTTGATTTTCTCGTAGTTGACATAGAGCAGAAACAATTATTTTAGATTTAATACTTGCCATATCTTGCGATATTGTCTCAACAATTTTATAATCAGTTTTACTTGCCGCCGGAAAACCAGCTTCTAAAATATCAATACCTAGTTTATTAGCTAAATGTGCATATTTTATATTATGTTCAAAAGACATACCGGCACCGGGTGATTGTTGTCCATCTCTTAAAGTTGTATCTAAAATATCAATTTTTGTACTATGCAACATCATAAACATCCTTGATTTATTTGTTATTTTATAGCAATGCAACCATTAATCGCACTAATTGCAACCGTATACGGTGAAGCTAGATGAGTAATACTATTAGCACCTTGCCGACCGATAAAATTTCTATTAGTAGAACTAATACATCTTTTACCAGGCGGAACATGGTCTGGATTCATCGCTAAACACATTGAACATCCTGGTAATCTAAAATCAGCCCCCGCATTTTTAAATATTGTATCTAAACCTTCTTTTTGGGCTTGCAATAATACTTGTTCGGATCCAGGCACAATTATCATAGTTACATGCTTTGCAATCTTACTACCCTTTAATACATTTGCCACTACTCTTAAATCTTCAATCCTACCATTAGTACAACTACCAATAAACGCATAATCTATTTTAACTCCAAGTAATGAAGAGTTAGGCTCAAGCTGCGTATAACTATAAGCCTTTTTTAAAGTTTCTTGATCATATCTAGCATCTGTTAGTGATGGTGTTTTACTATCCAAACTAATTGCATGTTCTGGGTTAATGCCCCAAGTAATATATGGTGCAGAATCAGTTATGTCTATAGTAATTTGTTTATCATATTTTGCATTATTATCACTGACCAACCTCTTCCACCGCTCAACATCTTGAGCAAATTTATCACCTTTTGCTACGTACTCTTTCCCATTAAGATAATTAAAGGTTGTCTCATCCGGAGCTATTAAGCCAGATCTAGCGCCACATTCAATTGACATATTACAAATTGTCATTCGCTGTTCCATAGACAAACTTTGAATGTAACTTCCAGTATATTCAATAATATATCCTTGCGCACCACCAATTCCTATTGTAGCAATTAATTTTAAAATTGCATCTTTTGAGGTAAAATTTGCTTTAGGAGTTCCAATAAATTCAACCTTAAAAGTTTTTGGCTTATATTCCAAGATACAACTAGAAGCTAAGGCATGACCAATTTCTGAAGTTCCTACACCAAAAGCCAACGCTCCAAAAGCTCCATGTGTAGCAGTATGTGAATCACCGCAAATAATAGTTGCTCCAGGAGTGGTAAAACCAAGTTCTGGACCAATTACATGAACAATTCCTTGATGTGAACTGTTGATATCATAAAGTTTAATATTAAATTTTTTAGCATTTACTCTTAGCGTATCTACTTGAATCTTCGCAATTGGATCCTTTATATTTTCACGATTGCTATCAGTTGGAATACTGTGGTCAATTGTTGCTATTATACTTTGCGGATTGCGGATTGGAATACCTCTAGCTTCAAGCTCATCAAAAGCTTGAGAAGAGGTAACCTCATGCAATAAAATTTTATCTATATATAGAATATTGGGGAAATTCTCTTTTTGTTCTACCACGTGATTAGCCCATATTTTATCTATAATATTAAGATTCATAATTTATTTCTTTCTAAATTATTTTTTATTACGTTCAGGACGCAATTTTCTTACTTGTGCTCCGGCTTGCCAAAATTCACTATTTTTTATTTGATCAAGTTCTACTTGCAATTTTTCTCGATAATCACTTTGACTGTTTGCTGTAATTGAACGTTCAGCTTCTGCACCAGTTTTTACACTATTATATAGCTCAGCAAATACTGGTTCTACAGCTTTTTTAAATTTTTTACTCCAATCTAAAGCACCACGTTGAGCGGTAGTTGAACAATTTGCAAACATCCAGTCCATACCATTCTCGGCTATAAGAGGAATTAGACTTTGTGTTGCTTCTTCCACGGTTTCATTAAATGCTTCAGAAGGTGAATGACCATTTTGGCGTAAAATATTATATTGTGCTTCCATTATGCCAGCAATTGCCCCCATTAATGCCCCGCGTTCACCTACTAAATCACTGGTAACTTCTTTTTCAAAGGTAGTTTCAAATAGATAACCTGAGCCCATACCAACACCTAAAGCACAAACAATATCATGAGCATTACCGGTTGCATCTTGATAAACGGCATAACTAGAATTAATTCCTCGGCCTTCTAAAAAATTTCTTCGCACTGAGGTCCCAGAACCTTTTGGCGCAACTAATACAACATTAATATCTTTACTTGGAACAATACCTGTTTTAGCGTCATAAGTAATACCAAAGCCATGAGAAAAACACAATGTTTTACCCGCAGTTAATTTACTACTAATTTTAGGCCAAATTGCAATTTGCGCAGCATCAGATAATAGATAGCAAACAATTGTAGCTTTAGCTACAGCTTCTTCAATACTAAATAAATTAATATTAGGTTGCCACTTATCATTAATGGCTTTTTGCCATGAAGTCGAATCTTGTCTTTGCCCCACAATTACATTAAAATTATTATCCCTAAAATTAAGCGCTTGGGCTGGACCTTGAATGCCATAGCCAATAACTGCAATAACCTCATTTTTTAATACTTCTTTTGCTCGTGCCATGGTAAATTCTTCACGAGTTATAACTTGTTCTTCAACGCCACCAAAATTAATTTTAGCCATATTTAAAATCCTTATAATTTATTATTAATTCATTTCAACTATTGTACAAGCATCAGTATATTGAGCATCATTGCCTTTTACAATATTTAAATATTTTGCGCGCAAAAATTCACTTATTTTACCAATTTCACCATTACCAATTAATCTTTTATCAATCGACTTAATCCAAGCTAATTGGCACCCAGTACCCGATAAAAACACTTCATCAGCAACATACAACTCGCTTCTATCTACAGCTCTTTCAATTACATTAATGTTATTTTCTTTAGCTATTTGAATTAAAGTATTTCTAGTTATGCCTTCTAAGATGTTGCTAGTAACATCAGGTGTAATTAAGGTATTATTTCTAACAATGAAAATATTTTCTGCAGAACCTTCACATACATTTCCTGCTTCATTTAAAAATATTGCTTCATCATAACCATTGTCAGCCGCCTCTTTACGTGCAAAAGCTGAATTAAGGTATGCACCAGAAAACTTTCCGCGCGATGGAATTGCATTATCGCTGACACGTCTCCAACTAGAGACTTGTAAATTAAGCCCCTTATCTGTTGGTAAATAATCTTCTAAAGGAATCATATACATACAAAATGCTAGTTTTTCATGAGCTAAATTTGGCCCTAACTTATGGGTGCTTAAATAAGCAAAGGGCCGACAATATGTATTTTTCTTTATTTGATTTTGCCTAATTAATTCAATAGTTATTTCACATAATTGATCCACTGAATAATCAAAATCACAGCCAAGAATTTTAATAGAAGCAAGTAGTCTTGTGTAATGTTCCTTTAAGCGAAATATTGAAATAAAATTTTTTTCACTATTATAGTAGCCTCTAATTCCGCCAAATACACCGGTTCCATACTGTAAGGCGTTAGTCATAATTGATATTTTTGCATTTTCTATATTATCAATTTTATTATTAAAGAATGCGTATTTGTATCCAGTCATTTAATGCCCTTAAAAATTATTTGTAGTGTTTTATTAACTAGTATAAGCCCCTAATGATGCACTAACTACCAGTTTTGCATATTTAGCTAATACTCCCCTTTTATATTTAGGTGGTGTAGCAGTCCAGTTTGCTTGCCGCTGAGCAAACTCATGTTGTGTAATTTCTAAATTAATTGTGCGTTTAAGAATATCAATAGTTATTAAATCATGCTCTTTAATCAAACCAATTGGACCACCAACACTAGCTTCAGGAGAAATATGACCTAACATAATACCGTGTGTTCCACCGGAAAATCTACCATCAGTAATTAATGCCACATCTTTACCCAGCCCTGCACCGACAAGAGCAGCAGAAACTGACAACATTTCTCGCATTCCTGGCCCACCTACAGGTCCTTCATTACGAATAACGATTACATCGCCTTTATTAATTTTACCTAATAGTATTGCATTGAGAGCTTCTTCTTCTGATTCAAAAACTCTAGCTGGGCCACTATGAATTAGGAGTTCTTTACCTGATAATTTTAATACTGAACCTTCAGGAGCTAAATTACCTCTTAAAATTAAAATATGCTTTGATGGTTGGGCTAAAGGTTTAGTAATTGAATATATGACATCCTGATTTAATGGGAATTGTGGTGCCGCAGCTAAATTTTCAGCGACTGTTTTACCGGTAACAGTTAAACAATCACCATGAATTAATCCATGTTGATATAAGTGTTTCATTACCATGGGAATACCACCGATTTTTTTCAGATCCGCCATTACATATTTGCCAAATGGTTTAAAATCGCCCAATAAAGGCACTTTTGCTCCAATGCGTTCAAAATCATCAATATTTAAATCTACCTCAGCTTCGTGTGCTAAAGATAATAAATGTAAAACAGCATTAGTTGAACCGCCTAAAGCTAGAACCACTGTAATTGCATTTTCAAATGCTTTTTTTGTCATAATATCCCGTGCGTGAATTTTTTTTATGAGTAAGTTTTTTAATGCCGCAACCGCCTCAATGCAATCTTGATGCTTTTCCGCTGTTATTGTATTATTTTCATCAACCGCAATATTAGCTGCACTTCCAGGCATGCTCATACCCAGCGCTTCAATTGCAGATGCCATGGTATTGGCTGTATACATACCACCACAAGAACCGCTACCAGGACAGGAATTGCACTCAATGGCATGAACTTCAGCTGCAGAGATTTTACCTACACTATAATTACCAACAGCTTCAAAAGTATTAACAATGGTTAAATCTTGATGATTTAATTTACCAGGACGAATTGAACCCCCATATAATGTTAGACCAATACTATTATTACGAGCCAATGGAATTAATGATGCTGGAATTGTTTTATCACAACCCGACAGCGATATAATTCCATCAGCAACATAAGCCTCATGCATTGTTTCAATACAATCTGCTATTAACTCTCTAGACACTAATGAATATCTCATTCCTTCCATGCCCATGGTTTCACCATCTGAAACTACTGGAGTACCAAAAACAATTGCTTTACCATATGATTTTTCCACTTCATCACAAATTATTTCGCCTAAAGTTTTTATATGGTTATTACATGGCGTAATATTAGTATACGGACACGAAATTGTAATTAAAGGTTTGTTAAAATCATCATCTTTAAATCCAACAGCTCGCAACATTGCACGCGCTGGTGCACGATTAATCCAATCCTTATGCTCTGGAATACTGGTTAATAATGTACTTCTATTTTTTAGCAGCGACATAAATTTATCTTTCTTATCTATATTATATAGTTATACAACATTTCTTTATTGGATAACACTCTATAGTTTATTCCAATATCAGTTAATCTTTGTAATAATGGCTCAAAATCTTCTTTTTTAGATATTTCTATACCAATTAATGCAGCACCTGATTCTTTATTGGTTTTCTTCATATACTCAAATCTAACAATGTCATCATTTGGCCCTAATGCCTCATTCACAAACTTTTTCAGTTGTCCTGGTTTTTGATTAAACTCAATAATTAAATAATGTTTAAGTCCTTTATAAACCAAACTTCGTTCCATAATTTCAGGATAGCGTAAAATATCATTATTCCCACCACTTATAATACATGTCACCACTTTATGTTTAATTTCAGATTTAACGTTATCTAATGCTGAAATGGCCAAAGCTCCTGCCGGCTCAACAATAATTCCATCATTTTGATAAAGCTCGATCATGGTGGTACATACTTTACCCTCGGGAACTAAAACAATTTGCTGCATGTTTTTTTGACAAATATTGAAAGTTAAATCACCAACATTTTTAACTGCTGCACCATCAACAAAAGTATCAATATTTTTCAAAGCCACTAATGAATTTTGCTTAAATGATTCAGACATTCCTGGCGCCCCATTAGGTTCCACGCCAATTATTTCAGTTGAACTATTTTTTAATTTTAAATATGCCGACACTCCAGAGGCAAGTCCACCGCCACCAATTGGAGTTAAAACAATATTTAATTTATTTCCTAATTGTTGATAAATTTCTTTGGCCACTGTTGCTTGACCACAAATTACATCATAATCATTAAATGGATGAATAAAGGTAGAACCATTTTTAGTACAATAGTCAATTGCCTTACTATAAGCATCATCATAGGTATCACCAACAGTTATAACTTCTATATATTTGCCACCAAAATGCTTAACACGATTAATTTTTTGTAGCGGAGTTGCAAGTGGCATAAAAATAACCCCATGAATATTTAAATTGGAACAACTGTAAGCAACACCTTGAGCATGATTACCGGCAGAGGCACAAACAATACCCTTATTCCGCTCTTGAACATTTAAAGTCATTATTTTGTTGTATGCTCCGCGTACTTTAAATGATCTACAACGTTGTAAATCTTCTCGTTTTAAATAAATTTCGGCATTATACTTTTGCGATAATCGCTCTGAGTAATCAAGAGGAGTATTAATAACAATATCTTGAATATTTGCTGCTGCTTGCTCCACATGAGATAAAATCATTTTCATATTATCGTTTTACAGTTTAAAATTTATCGTTAATTACTGATTTAACAGTTTCACTAAGAGGCATTTTATCAATAACTTTAACCTCTACTAATCCCACGATTTTTTTTAGTTGGTTAATTAATAACTCCATTTTTTCATCTGATGTATTTACAACAACATTCCAGTACGAAAGTGATTCAGAATGTCTTGAAGCATTTAAATGTTCAATATTAATTCTATACCTTGAATATACACCCGCTACTTTTTGTAGCATACATAGCGTATTTTGTGTGATTAACATCATTACATACATATTCATAATATCTACTTATTGCAAACGAACATCGCCAACTCCAGATCCAGCTTCAACCATAGGGAAAACTTTTCCTTGTTTCTCTACCATAACCTCAAGTAAAAACGAAGTTTTTGCTTGTAATAGTTGATCAATTCCTTGTGATAATAAACTATGATCATCTACTCGTAATGATGGTATTGAATAAGCTTCAGCAATTTTCTGAAAGTTTGGGTTTAATAATTCTGTGAATGAATATCTTTTGTCAAAAAATAGTTCTTGCCATTGTCTTACCATCCCTAGATATTCATTATTTAATATAATAATTTTAAGATTTAAATTTTCCTGAGCAATCACGGCTAATTCTTGAATATTCATTTGTATACCGCCATCACCGCAAACAACTATTACTTCTGTGTTTGGCTTAGCAACCTTAGCCCCAATTCCAGCAGGTAAAGCATAGCCCATAGTACCAAGCCCACCCGATGTGATATGTGATCTTGGATTTTTAAAGTCATAATAACGAGCAACTGTCATTTGATTTTGTCCGACATCACTCACAATAATTGCATTACCATCAGTTTTTTTAGACAACAAATTAATAACTTCTGCCATTTTAATCAAACCAATATCTTTTTTCTGCGTTTCATTAGAAATAACAACCTCATGCTCAATTTGATAAAGCTCTTTAAATCTTTTTACCCAGCTATCATGATTTCTAGGGATAACATGTTGCTTTAATTGGTTTAAAACAACTTTGGCATCACCACATATTGGAACATCGGCTTTAACATTTTTATTTAACTCAGCACGATCTATATCAATATGAATAACTTTAGCATTAACTGCATATGATTTTAAACTTCCGGTAACTCTATCATCAAATCGCATACCAACTGCAATAATTAAATCAGCTTCATTTGTTAAGATATTCGGAGCATAATTACCATGCATACCTAACATTCCAACATATAAATGATGTTCTGGATTAACTGCTGATAATCCAAGTAAAGTGCAGGCCACAGGAATTCCGGTCAAATTAATAAAACCTTCTAATTCAGCCTCAGCCTCAGCAATGGTAATTCCATGCCCTGCTAATATAAACGGTCTTTGTGCTTGATTAATTAATTGCGCAGCTTTAAAATAAAACTTTTCATCAATTAGATCTGGAGAATAATCAAAAACATTTATTTGCGATAAATCAAATTGTAATAACTCTTGTTGCGCATCTTTAGTAATATCAATTAAAACAGGACCAGGTCTACCACTAATTGCAATATGGAACGCTTTAGAAATTATATATTGAATCTCTGTTGCTTTACTAATTTGATAATTCCATTTGGTAATAGGAAGTGTCATTCCAATAATATCAGCTTCCTGAAATGCATCAGTACCAATTAAAAAACTATTTACCTGCCCTGTAATACACACAATTGGAATTGAATCAAGCATGGCATCTGCTATTCCAGTAACTAGGTTCGTTGCTCCAGGACCAGAAGTTGCAATACAAACTCCAACTTTATTTAAAGCTTTGGCATATCCTTCAGCTGCAATTGCTGCACCTTGTTCATGTCTTACTAATATATGCCTTAATCCATCTTCATTAAATAATGCATCATACACTGGCATGATAGCTCCGCCTGGATAGCCAAAAACTGTGTCGACCCCCATTTGAAGTAAAGACCTTACCAATACTTGTGCCCCGGTCATCTCCATACCAAAACCTTATATTAAAACCAGCATGTTAAAATGCTGGTATAATTACTCAAATAATATTGATTTATATTAATAAAAAAATCATAAATTTACTTATGTAGTTTATCATATTTGGGCTACTTTTGTCAAAGTAAAAGGTACTACCTTTAAGCGTTAAATATTTACTATTAACTAATAAAAACAATAAGAAGCATCAGGCAATATGAAAATTTATAGTATAAATAATGAAACCAATGTAAATATAGCATTGTCCAATGCGACAATCAAAGCTGGATTTCCAAGCCCTGCTGCTGAGTATCAAGATGAATTTCTTAATCTAAATAACTTATTAATTAAAAATAAAGAAGCAACGTTTTTAGTAAAAGTTAGTGGCAACTCAATGATAGATGCCAATATTCATGAAGGAGATATTTTAATTGTTGATAAATCATTAGATGCCACTCATGGCAAAATAATAATTGCAGTTGTTGATGGTGATTTTACTGTTAAGATTCTTTATCATAAAAATAATATACTTAAACTTATTCCGGCCAATCCTGAATATCCAGAAATAATATTAAAAAATGAGCAAGAATTAAATATATGGGGTGTCGTTACTTATATTATACATAAAACATAATTTTTAAGCTGAAATTTTATGAATATTGCATTAATTGATTGTAATAATTTTTATGTTTCTTGTGAAAGATTATTTCAACCTAAACTAGAAAAGCAACCGGTTATTGTTCTTAGTAATAACGATGGCTGTGTTGTGGCAAGATCTAATGAAGCTAAAGCCTTAAATATTAAAATGGGACAACCTTTTTATCAAATTAAAAATTTCTGTCAGCAGCACAATGTACAAACTTTTTCTTCTAACTATGAATTATATGGTGACATATCTGCACGCGTAATGCAAACAATTGCTAAATTTTCTGAGCAACAAGAAATTTATAGTATTGATGAATCATTTATACTCCTAAATCAAGTAAATATTGATACAACAGCCGAGTTAATTCATACAACAATTAAGAAAAATATTGGTATTCCAGTAAGTATTGGTATTGGAAAAACAAAAGTTTTAGCAAAATTTGCAAATAATTTAGCT
>JAPJMP010000169.1 GCA_026461645.1 Burkholderiales bacterium | reverse complement strand
GGTTGTCAATAAATTATTCTTGCTATTTTATTCTTTATTATGCTATAATTCTTCCCTTATTAGGTGAATAGTTAGGTTCCATAAGTGGTTTAATCCCACCTGCTATTTTATATAAAAATTATAATAAATAAGGTGTTCGTATGCCTAAAATGAAAACAAAATCAAGTGCTAAAAAGCGCTTCAAGGTGCTAGGAAATGGTAAAATTAAACGCCCACAAGCTTTTAAACGCCATATTCTTACTAAAAAAACAACTAAAAATAAAAGACAATTACGTGGTACTGTAATGGTTGATCCAAGTAATGTTTCTAGCATCAAAGCGATGCTACCATACGCATAAGGAGGATTAATCATGACTAGAGTAAAACGTGGTGTTGTAGCCAAAAGTAGACATAAGAAAATATTAGCTTTAGCAAAAGGATACCGTGGACGTCGCGGTAATGTATTTAGAGTTGCTAAAGAAGCGGTAATGAAGGCTGGTCAATATGCCTATCGTGACAGAAGACAAAGAAAACGTCAATTTAGAAATTTATGGATTGCGCGTATCAATGCCGGATGCAGAGAATTAGGATTACCATATAGCAAATTTATTAATGGCTTATCTAAAGCAAATGTAATAGTAGATAGAAAAGTTTTATCTAATCTTGCAATTTTTGATAAACCAGCATTTGCTAAATATGTTGAGTTAGCAAAAGCTAATCTTAATTAATTTGTTATTACACTTATAATGCGGAGGCCACAAGCCTCCGTTTTTTAATTTTATTTTTACTACTGCTAGTATTAAATAATATCAACCAAAAAATTAGAAATGTGTGGTTA
The DNA here is from genome assembly GCA_026461645.1 of Burkholderiales bacterium. Lineage (GTDB taxonomy): Bacteria > Pseudomonadota > Gammaproteobacteria > Burkholderiales > UBA11063 > Aquella. The sequence goes on along the minus strand of JAPJMP010000169.1, from coordinate 10,899 downwards.
AGAATGTCAAACACTACTCAACATCAAGAAATCTTGCACCAACTGCCGCAAATATTAATCCGCGTTACGGCTGATCTTAATGGTGTAACTGCAATTAATGATTTAGAACAAATTAAAGCTAAATATATTGGTAAAAGTGGAGAAATATCGCTATTAATGCAATATTTAAAAATTGTTCCCGCTGAAGAAAAAAAAGCATTTGGTGAAGCAATTAATGCAACAAAGCTGCAAGTGCAAAATGCGCTAAATGAAAAAAAAGAATATTTACTACAACAAGATTTAATGCAAAAGTTAGCAACCGAAGCTATTGATGTATCACTTCCAGGTCGCGGTAATTCTAATGGAGCGTTGCATCCAATATCTTTATCCTTAGAGCGAATGCTAGATATTTTCAAACAACTAGGATTTAATATTGCGGATGGTCCGGAAATTGAAACTGATTATTATAATTTCTTAGCCTTAAATTTTCCAGAAAATCATCCAGCTCGTGCCATGCAAGATACATTTTATACTCAAGGTAATAATATTTTACGTACGCATACTTCGCCGATTCAAGTAAGATTTGCGGAAAAAAACACTCCGCCAATAAAAGTAATCGCTCCGGGTCGTGTTTACCGTATTGATATGGACCGCACTCACAGTCCAATGTTTCATCAACTAGAGGGATTATGGATTGATGAAAATATTAGTTTTGCTAATTTAAAAGCCATAATTATAGAATTTTTAAAAGAGTTTTTTGCCAATCCTGATTTAAAGGTACGCTTTAGAGCTTCTTTTTTTCCCTTCACCGAACCATCTGCCGAAGTTGATATCATGGATAAAAATGGTAACTGGCTTGAGGTTGCAGGATGTGGCATGGTGCACCCAAATGTTTTGCAATATATGAATATTGATAGTGAAAAATATAGTGGCTTTGCATTTGGTATTGGTATCGATAGATTTACTATGTTGCGTTATCAAATTAATGATTTACGTCTGATGTTTGAAAATGATATAGATTTTTTAAATCAGTTCAAAGGTAGTAACTAATGAAAATTGCATTAAGTTGGTTAGAGAGTTATTTCACCACTAAGCCCAATTGGGATGAGGTATTTGCTACATTAACTATGGCGGGAATTGAAATTGAAGACATTAAAACTGTGGTTCCTGATTTTTCTGGAATAGTAGTAGCACAAGTAGTTGAATGTAATCGGCATCCTGAAGCAGATAAATTAAATATTTGCAAGGTTAGTATCAATGACGGACAGTTGTATCAAGTAATTTGTGGTGCTACTAATGTAACTGCTGGAATTAAAGTTCCGTTTGCACAAATTGGGGCTATTTTACCTAACGGAATGAATATTGCTGAACGTAAAATGCGTGGTAGCGTATCCTATGGCATGTTGTGTAGTGGTGAAGAAATTGCCTGTCCCGATGGCGTCGATGGCTTATTAATTTTAGATGATACAGCTCCAATTGGGGGTAATATTCGTCACTATCTTGAATTAGATGACAAAATTGTTGAATTTAAAATTACCCCCAATCGCGGTGACTGTTTATCTATTCATGGTATTATTCGCGAAATTGAAACTTTAACTCAATATAAATCTAACTTTGACACTTTTATTCAGCAAGCTAAACCTGGTGCTATTAGTGATCAAGTAAAGGTAACTATTAATGCTCCACAGCATTGCCCTAATTATGTAGCAGTTATCATCAAAGATGTAAATAATCAAATTAAATTACCGAAATTTATTACGCAACGCTTAGAACATAGTTCAATTAGATGTATATCACCGATTGTTGATATTGCCAATTATGTGATGTTAGAGTTAGGACAGCCATTACATGCGTTTGATTTAAATAGTGTCGGTAGCAATTTAAATGTAAGATTAGCGACCTCTGATGAACCAGTAAATTTGCTAATTAATAAACAAGTTAGCTTAAATAATAATACTTTAGTGATTTGTGACCAGCACAATAAAGTAGCAGCAGTTGCAGGTGTTATGGGTAGCCTTGATTCAGCAGTAACTACTAATAGCACAAGTATTATTCTTGAAAGTGCATATTTTACTCCAGAAATAATTGCAGCTAAAACTAAACAACTAGGCATTAATTCAGATGCTGCTTATCGTTTTGAACGCGGTGTTGACCCGCAATTACAAGTTAAGGCAGCTCTTTATGCTTGCCACTTAATTACTAAATATTGTGGTGGCAATATAGGCCCAATTAATCAATGTAGTGCAGCAGAACTTAGCTTAAACCAGCATCTATCAGTTTCTTATACTTTTATCAAAAAAATATTAGGCCTTAAACTAACTAATCAAGAAATTGATTTAATTTTAACCAAATTAGCTTTTAAGTATAAGACTAATGGCGATAATCTTGAATTAACCATCCCTAGTTTTAGGTTTGATATTAAAATTCCACAGGATATAGTGGAAGAAATTGCTCGTGTTTATGGTTATGAAAACATTCAGGCACAAATGCCGCAATCGATATCTAACTTAACAAAAATTGAAGATCAGCATTCATTTACAACCAAGCTTAAACTTAATTTAGTTAATTTAGGTTACACTGAAATTATTGGTTATGCTTTTGCCGAAGAAAAAATGGCAAAAATGTTGGGTAATGCTGATTATTCACCAATTAAACTGCAAAATCCAATTGCTGGTTTAGATACGCTGCGCACCTCATTAATTGGTGATTTAGTTAAAGCTCTAAGTGCCAATTTAAATCGTGGTCATAAAAATATTAAATTATTTGAACTGGCTCGAGTTTTTTATGCTGAAGATAGTAACCAGCAACCACTTAAACTTGCTGGATTAATTCATGGTGAAAATTTATATACTAGTTTTGAAAACCCAAAAGCAGTTGTTGATTTTTATGATTTAAAGTTTGCAGTTGAATCTTTACTTAATGGTCTTAGCAATATTAAATATATTGCCTGCTCTAATTCTTCGGTATTTCATGGCGGTAGATGTGCTAAAATTTACCACCTAGAACAATTAATAGGAATTATGGGGCAACTACATCCAAAATTAAGTTTAGAGTTAGGCTTAAACGCTGCACCGTATATTTTTGAACTTGATGTACAATTTTTAGCCTTAAAAAATCTTGCAACTATTCATGAGATTAGTAAGTTTCAGAAGGTAGAGCGTGATCTGGCTTTTGTGGTTAATACTGAAGTACCACTGCAGCAGCTTATTGATACAATAAATGCTACTCAGATTGAGTATTTACACGATTTAAATGTGTTTGATGTTTTTACAATGTCAAAACAACAAAAAAGTATTGCATTAAGATTTACTTTTCAAGCTAATAATAAAACCTTAGCTGAAGAAGAGATAAATTCTAATATTAAAACGATTATCAGTGCGCTAACTAAGGTTATCCCTGAGATTCAATTACGTAGTTAATTTTTTTAAGGAAATATTTTGTGACAACAATTACCAAGAATGATTTAATTCATTTAGCAATGCATAACTCTTTATTAAAAAAACCTGAAGCAACCAAGTTTGTTGATGACTTCTTTGAGGTTATGGTTAAATCTTTAGAGTCTGGCGATATTGTTAAAATACCTGGATTTGGTAACTTTATTTTGCGTGACAAAAATGCACGTATTGGACGAAACCCTAAAACAAAACAGGAATATCCTATTGCAGCAAGACGTGTTGTTTCATTTAGAACCAGTAATATTCTAAAAAAATCTATTCGTGACCATAATTAATTAACAGGAGTTTAAAATGTCTGACTTACAAAAAAGATTTGATGATATGTTAGTTGCAGTACGCGATGCTACTATTGATTTCAAACCTAATAATAATCAAAAATTAAAATTATATGCATTTTATAAACAAGCAACTGAGGGTGATGTTAAAGGTGAATGCCCTTCTATTGTTAATATGGTAGAACGTGCCAAATGGCAGGCTTGGAATGCAATTAAAGGTAAAAGCAAAGAATTTGCTATGGAAGGTTATTTAAAGGTTTTTGAAGAAAAATAAACGGAATTAAATTGATTTAAATGACAGTAAATCTTTATCAAAGCTTAACCACCACATCTGGAGTTGCAGGTTTTATAACTATAGCTGGAGCTAAACCCCCACTAGTTTTAATCACCGGATATACTGGCACTTTATTTCACTGGAATAAATCATTTATCAGCGAATTAGCTAAGGTTTATAGAGTTTATTTATTAGATAATCGTAAAGTTGGAATTTCTGATTCGCATAATGAGGCTAGCATTGCAGGAATGGCACAAGATTTGCTCGATTTTATAGTTGCCGCCAAGATTGAAAAACCAATTCTTTTAGGGTGGTCAATGGGTGGAATGATAGTCCAAGAATTTTGTAAACACCATCAGCATTTAATTCAGGGAATGTGTTTAATTAGTAGTGTAGCAAATGCTAACGCGGCAAATAAAGATTTTTATGATTTTATACTAGATAAAGATAGTTTGAGCGAGCAACAAGTAAATAATAAATTATTCTATTATCTATTTGCTGAATCAAGCGATGATAAAATTGAGACTTACTTTATAAATAATGCTATTTCGATTAGTAATTACCCGTATCGCTTTACTGCTCAAGCGGACCAGTTTCAAGCTAATGCTTATAATTTATGGGGCGGAATGCAACAACAAGATTATAATAAAATAAAGTGCCCGGTATTATTATTGTGGGCCAACAATGATAAGGTAGTGCCCTTACACGCACAACATCATATGCTTAGCTCAATGACTACAGCTAAATTAATTGCTTATGCAACCGGTGGACATTTTATGTTTCAGCAGCATTCACATAAAATTGCCCGTGATATAATTAATTTTTTTAATTTAAAGAAGATAAACTATGTTTAAACAGGTCTTATATAAAATTTTTGGAACGAGAAATGATCGTTTATTAAAAAATTTTAATGTAACAGTTACTAAAATTAATCAACTTGAAAAAGATACTAGCAAATTTACTGATAGTGAGTTGCAAACTAAAACAGCTGAATTTAAACAACGCTATGCTAAGGGTGAAACTCTAAACAAACTGTTACCCGAAGTCTTTGCTGTTTGTCGCGAGGCAAGTAAACGCGTTCTTAACATGCGTCATTTTGATGTCCAGTTAATTGGCGCCATGGTATTAAATCAAGGCAAAATTGCCGAAATGAGAACTGGTGAAGGTAAAACTCTTGCTGCAACATTAAGCGCCTACTTGAATGCACTAACGGGCAACGGCGTGCATGTGGTAACGGTAAATGATTACTTAGCAAAGCGCGATGCAACCGAGATGGGCAAATTATATAATTTCTTAGGCTTAAGTGTCGGAATTAATCTACCAAACATGACTCAAGTTGAAAAAAGAAAAGCTTATGCCTGTGATATTACATATGGTACTAATAATGAATTTGGCTTTGATTATTTACGCGATAATATGGTATTTAATCCTAATGATAAAGTTCAACGAGATTTAAGTTTTGCGATAGTCGATGAAGTTGATTCAATATTAATTGATGAAGCACGAACGCCCCTAATTATATCAGGACCGGCTGAAGGTTCTGTTGATTTGTATATTCAACTCAATAAGGTGCCACCGCTATTAACTAAACAAGTAGCTGAAGATAGTACTGAAGGTGATTTTTGGATTGATGAAAAAAATCATAATGTTATTATTTCTGAATCAGGACATATTAAAGCAGAAAAAATTTTGGCACAAATGGGTTTAATTAAACCTGGAGATAATTTATACTTCGTGCATAATATTGCTCTATTGCATCATTTAGCTGCAGCATTAAAAGCTCACTATGTATATCTTAAAGATCAACATTATGTGGTACAAAATAATGAAATTATTATTGTAGATGAGTTTACCGGACGTCTAATGGCAGGTAGACGTTGGTCGGATGGCTTACATCAAGCTGTTGAAGCTAAAGAAAATGTTGAGATTAATCAAGAAAATCAAACCATGGCCTCAATTACCTTTCAAAATTATTTCCGTATGTATCAAAAATTATCCGGCATGACTGGAACAGCAGATACTGAAGCATATGAGTTTGAACAAATTTATGGTTTAGAAACTGTTGTAATACCCACTAATAATCCTATGATTCGTAAGGATTATAACGATAAAATTTATATGACCAAGCAATTTAAATATGCCGCAATTATTGAAGATGTGCGTAAATGTCATGAGAATGGCCAACCGGTATTAATTGGTACCACCTCAGTGGAAAATTCTGAAGAGTTATCTCGTTTGTTATCAAGTGCCAATTTGCAGCATGAAGTATTAAATGCTAAGCAGCATGCGCGTGAAGCTGATATTATTGCCCAAGCAGGTCGTATCGGAGCAATTACCGTAGCTACCAATATGGCTGGTCGTGGTACTGATATTGTATTAGGCGGCAATGCCAAAAATGAAATAATAAAATTGGATAATGATACTAGTTTAAGCAGTGAAGCAAAACAACAAAAAATTGCTAACATTTTAGCTGAATGGAAGCAACATCATGAAGTAGTGATTAAAGCTGGTGGGCTGGCAATTATTGGTACTGAAAGACATGAATCCAGAAGAATTGACAATCAGTTGCGTGGTCGTTCAGGACGTCAAGGAGATCCAGGTTGCAGTAGATTTTACTTAAGTTTAGATGATGCTTTGCTTAGAATCTTTGGTGGGGAGCGGATGCGTGGTTTAATGCAACGTTTTGGTATGGCTGAAGGTGAGGCAATAGAACATAAACTATTATCGCGTTCAATTGAATCAGCACAACGTAAGGTTGAAGGACATAATTTTGATATTCGTAAACAATTACTCGATTACGATGATGTTTCAAATGATCAACGTCGTGTAATTTATAAACAACGGAATGATTTGCTATTAGGCAATGATTTTAGTTCCTCAATTAATGCTATGATTACTGCCGTAATTGGCCAAACCTTTGAAAACTATATTCCGCCCAAATCATTTGAAGAAATGTGGGATATAAATGGTCTGGCGATCGTTTTAAATAATGATTTTAAATTAGATTACAGTATTAAGCAAAAATTAGCAAATGATGCAACCATCACTGAAGAACAGCTTAAAGAGCAAGTTATTAATCATGCAATGAATAAATATGTAGCTAAAATTGATAATTTTAAACAACAAATTAAGCATGATTTAGATAATTTTATTAATAATGTAATTGGTAGCGATAGCAGCACTTGGAATCTTCAACAATTAGATAACTTTTGTGTGCAAAATGGTGTAACCTTAGAGCAAACTTTCACACAGTATGTTGCGGCAAATCCAAATGCTGAGCGTAGCGACATAATCAATCATTTCTTTAACAGTTGTGCTGATATTTATACGAAACAAATCGTAAAATTGGAACGCGATAGTTTATTACGTTTTATTGATCATCACTGGCGTAATCATATAACTGAGCTAGAACATTTACGTCAAGGAATTCATTTGCGTGGATATGCGCAAAAAGATCCAAAACAAGAGTATAAACAGGAATCTTTTACACTGTTTGCCAATATGTTAGATAATATTAAGTACGATGTAGTTAAAATGTTGTTAACTTTTGAAGTGCAAGGTTCACCGAATCTAAATAATCAAGCGCCAGTTCAGATGCAAGCATTGCACCCTGATTTTAATGCAGATAAAGATGATTCTAAATCCAATCAACATGTTTCACGCAACTCACTTTGCCCTTGCGGTAGTGGTAAGAAGTACAAACATTGTTGCGGTAAAATAACTAATTAATGCTTATGAATTTTAAAATATTACATAATGATAATTTAGCTCGCTGCTGCACCATCAAGCTTGCGCATGGAGAAATTCAAACTCCAATTTTTATGCCGGTTGGAACTTATGGTGCAGTTAAAGCATTATCACCGGAAGATTTACATCTCAGTCAGGCACAAATTATTTTAGGTAATACTTTTCATTTATGGTTACGTCCAGGATTGGATATTATTAATAAGTTTGGTGGATTACATCAATTTATTGGTTGGAATAAACCAATTCTTACCGATTCTGGTGGATTTCAAGTATTTAGTTTAGGTAAATTACGCACTATTACTGAGCAAGGTGTGCATTTTCAAAATCCAATCAATGGTGATAAATTATTCTTATCTCCTGAAAAATCAATGGAAATTCAGAAAGTATTAAATTCTGACATCGTCATGATCTTTGATGAATGTACCCCCTACCCAGCACCTTATAGCCAGGTGCGCGAATCGATGGAACTAAGTTTAAGATGGGCTGAGCGTTCACTAAAAACTCACCGCGAACTTAATAATCATAATTTACTCTTTGGCATTATTCAAGGTGGCCTGCATTTAGATTTACGTCAGCGATCGCTACAACATTTAACTGAACTTAATTTCGATGGCTTAGCTATCGGTGGATTATCGGTTGGCGAACCCAAAGAAGAAATGTACCGAATGTTATCTGAATTAGGTCCATTATTACCTAAAGACAAACCACATTATTTAATGGGCGTTGGTACTCCAGAGGATCTGGTTTTTGGTGTCAAAAATGGAATCGATATGTTTGATTGTGTTATGCCAACACGTAATGCACGCAATGGTTGGCTATTTACTCGTTTTGGTGATATAAAAATTAAAAACTCTAAATATAAAGATGACATGCAACCTTTGGATGCAACTTGCACTTGTTATACCTGCACTAATTTTTCGCGCTCATATTTACATCATTTATTTCGCATTGGTGAAATCTTAGGTTCACGCTTAAATACCATTCATAATATTCATTATTATCTTAGTTTAATGAGTGAAATTCGGCAGGCAATAGCGCAACAAAAATTCGCTGAGTTTGAACAACTATTTCATACTCAGCGAACAGTCTTAACTTCAAATGCCGGTTAAATGACTTATAATAAAAATTCAGTACCCAAATAATCAATACTTTGAGATATTTTATACAACGTAGTTGCTGTCTTTGTATTTTTTTCAGATGCCAGATCGGTTAAATTCTGCCAATCACTATTAAATTGACTCTCAATTTGATTGGCTAAATCTCCACTTACAATGATTCCAGCTTCACGATTACTAAATATCGAAGTATTAGTAAAATTAACTGACATTATAGCTGCAGTCTGATTATCAACAATAATAGCTTTAGCATGATAATACATTGCAGATGTCTTGGGTACTTTTAGTATCTGAATTTTACTATTTAAGTTTTTCGCGACAAAATCTTCAGAAATTATTCTAATTTTTACTCCATTTTGCGCTAATGTATTTAATATAGTTACTATATCTTGGTTGGTATTAAGCGAACCAGTATTACTAAACTCTTCACTATATATATCCTCCGTTTTAGTTGCTCCTTGTAATAAATTATTTAAGGTTATTAAAGAATCATTATTATTAGATATAGCGGATGGGCTAAAAAATACATTGGTGTTAGCTACTGCAACTGGAAAATTAGCAGTTGAATTTAGCGCATTATTCCAATCAGTATTAAATTCATTTTTAAGGGTAGCAACATCAGATTGACTATTATCAATTACTCCAAAATCACGAGTATTATCAAAATATTCTTCATCATCATAAGTAACATAATTTAATGACATAATTATGGCCAAAATATTATCAATTAGCATTGTTTTTTCATGCGTTACAAAAAATTTATTTGATGAAGCGATACATTTAATTAGTTTATTACTGGCACAGAAATTTTGTTCATGGTTTACATAAGTATTTGATGGAATGCTATAGGCATTTTGATTATTGCTATAAATTATATTAACACTCACTCCTCTATTGGCGGCATTACTTAGAGCATTCTCAATCGGCGTGTCATATATTTCATACATGGTTATATCTATTTCCGATTGCGCACTATTAATTGCATTAATAATTGGATCTCTTCCATCTTGTGGTTCAATAAATAATAAAGATTGAGCTAAAATAAGTTTACTTATCATCATTAGTACCATAGCTATTTTATATTTACCCATAATCCTTTCACCCTATACAATAAAATCATTAAAAGCTTATCATTATAATATTATATCATAACAGAATAAGTGAGTGTGAATTAATCTATATTCTACTGAGCAAATAATGCAAATTGTGTAATACAGTGAAAAAAGTAAGTGAAAAATAGATAATTAAGTAACGAAATATCAAGCCACAATAAAGTTCACAGTATCCGATATTAATTGAAGGATACCTATTGATATTCTCTGTAACTATGTTGTAATATAACATTAAAATGTGAAATCATGTTTTTAATTAGATGGAGAAAAAATATGAAATTTAGTAAATTTATTGTTATAGCATATGTTGTCGTATCAGCGACAGCTGTATATGCTAGTGATAACGACTATGGTCAAAATCCAGCATTTAATTTAGTGGCTGGAGGTAATAATGTATTTTATGGAATAGTCAACGGTGATGGTAGTAGCTTTAATACCGGTGCTGTATATTCTTGGAATGATGCTTCTAATTCTTATGCCGCTGTAGCAGATAATATTCCAAACATTGCAGGTACGCCAGTAGTAGCTAGCGATGGATCTATTTATATTTTATCATCAACAGGTGCTCTTGATCCAAATGGTGCACTGTATCATATAGTTAATGGTGTTACAACGCCAGTGCATGTTTTTACGAATACTTCAGGCGAACGAGCTAATCCTAACTTTATAACCATGGTACCAGATGGTAGAATATACGGTACTACATTAAATGGTGGGTGGGGTGGTAATGGAACAATTTTTGTTTATAATCCAAAAGATAGTAGTTTTTCATCACCCTGTATAATTAACTGAAATGTGACCACCTAATTAAATACACTTGACCACCAGATTAAATAATTTAATTAAGTTCCTAAATTCCGCAAATTTTGGGCACTATGACGCTGCATAGTGCAAAAATTTCTTTTTGTTGCTTGGTAATTTCAGCAATAACAATTTTATCGT
>JAPJMP010000168.1 GCA_026461645.1 Burkholderiales bacterium | reverse complement strand
GTTAAAATATAATCCTTAAATTCCGCATAATTATTCTTAATTCTAATCGCTGTTTTATGTTTTTTAACTATCTCATCTAAACTATTTGGTAATTTAATCTTAACTCCAATCGAACTTTCCACATCTTGAATAAATTTAGCCGGATGAGCAGTTTCTAAAAACACGCCATATACTTCTGAATTAAATTTTAAGTTTGCTGATAAAGTATTAATATTAGCAATAGTATCATTTGCCATATATTCAATTAATCCCATGTAAGCTATCGCCCCATGCGGATCTAAAATATAATTATATTTATCATATACATATTGTAAGATAAACTTTACCTGATTGTCAAGGAATGTTTTTCCATGCAAATCTTGGCGTATTAAATCTAATTTATTATCATATAGGTGCAGTAATCGCGCAAAATTACTTGGATTACCAACATCCATGGCGTTACTAATTGTTTGCAACGATGAATGCGGCATAAATTTGCCACAACTTAGAAATTGAGGTAGCACATCATTAATATTTGTGCTTGCAATGAATTGAGAAATGGGTAATCCCATTTTTTTAGCAATAACACCTGCACATAAGTTTCCAAGATTACCGCATGGTACTGATACAACTATTGATTTAGCTTTGAGTTGTGCATAAGCGTAAAAATAATAAAATGTTTGCGGAATTAAACGACTAATATTAATCGAGTTGGCAGATGCTAGATTTAATTTGCTATTTATTTGTTTATCTAAAAAGGCAGTTTTTACCAAGCGCTGGCAATCATCAAAAGTTCCATCAATTTCAAGCGCTGTAATATTATTGCCAAGCGTAGTTAACTGTTGTTCTTGAATAAAACTAACCTTATTACTCGGATATAAAATTGTTACACTAATATCTGGATGATTTAAAAAACCTTGAGCAACAGCACTTCCGGTATCACCAGAAGTTGCCACTAAAATATTAACTTTCATATTTTTGCGAGCTAAATAATATGACATTAATGCAGCCATAAATCTAGCACCAAAATCTTTAAAAGCTAATGATGGTCCATGAAACAATTCTAATGCAAAAACATTATCATGCACATTTACTAGCGGCGCATCAAAGGTAATTGAATTATCAACAATAGCTCTTAAGTCCTGGGAATTAATTTCATCACCGATTAAAGCACTACTAATTGTATAAGCAATTTCTGCTAACGATTGCTGCTGTAAATTTTGAATTACTGTATCTGACAGTTGTGGAATGCTTAAGGGCATAAATAAACCATTATCCGGCGGTAAACCTGTAAATACAGCTTGTTCTAAACAATAACGGCTATCTTTATTATTGGTGCTACATAATATCATGGTTAACTCAACTTATAAAATCTTAGCGCCATTATTTTTGTTAATCTGTGACACATAAATTTGATTTTTGCACTCATGTTTTAAAAATAATTCACCTAATGCCTGACCTACTTTATTTGCTGTTTCCTCACTGTCACTTAGTGCAAAAACTGAAGGTCCTGAACCAGAAATTCCAGCTCCAATAGCACCACTATCTAATGCCACTTGTCGAACCTGAGCAAAACCTTTAATTAGCTTACCACGAATCGGCTCTGCAATATAATCATACATAGCATTACCAATTAAAGAACAATTATTAGTGGTTAACCCTGTAATTAAAGCGGCAATGTTACCCCACTGTTTAATTGCATCAGCTAAAGGAATCGAAGTTGGCAATATTGAACGAGCATATTTAGTATTTATTTCTAAATCAGGATGAACTATAGTGCAATATAAATTTGCTGCTATAGGTATGGATACTACATCTAATGGGTCTAAACTACGCACTAATATACAGCCCCCCATAAGAGATGGAGCAATATTATCGGCATGTCTACATCCACTAGCAACATTTTCACCATCCATTGCATAATCAATCATTTGCAACATAGGCAAATCTAACTTTAATAAAGCATTCAAAGCAAATATGGCAGCAGCTGCACTAGCTGCACTTGAACCAATACCACTGCCTAAAGGAATATGTTTATACAACTCAATATCAATGCCCTGATTACTATTTAAATGTTTAAGCGCGCTAATTATTGCCATTCCTGCTGTATTTTTTTCTGCTTGTAACGCCAAATTATTTTGATCTCCGGTAATTTTCGTTATTCTAACTTGTTTAACACTGTTAGTACGTAAGATAACTTCATCGTATGGCGTGGCTAAGGCAAAGCCTAATACATCAAAAGCACAGACAAAATTTGCGACTGAGGCAGGAGCAATAGATTTAATCGAAGAGCGTAACATAAATCTCCCATTAATTCTTTAAATAATTAATAATATTAATAATTTCACCAAATACACCTGAAGCCGTAACCTCAGCTCCAGCACCTGGCCCCTGAATTACCAGCGGTCTACTTTTATATCTATTCGTTGTAAACGAAATTATATTATCACTTCCTGATAAATTATAAAACGGATGATTTACACCCACCATAGTTAAACCAATTGAAATACAATTGTTTTCATACTTGGCAATAAAACGTAAGGCCTTATCCTCTTTATGTGCATTAATTTTCATTTGCTCAAAGAAATCATCATGCTGTTTAAGTACCTTAAAAAAAGCATCCACAGTTGGAGCATCAATACAATCTTGCGGGATAATGCTCGGTTTACTAATATCTGCTAATTCAAATTTTGCTCCAGCCTCACGCGCCAAAATAAGAATTTTGCGCGCAACATCAGTTCCAGATAAGTCATCTCGTGGATCTGGCTCCGTATAACCTAACTCTTTTGCATTTTGGACCACATCACTAAATTTTTTCTTGCCTTTAAAATTATTAAAAATATAAGATAATGTTCCTGAAAACACTCCTTCTATTTTAATTATTTTATCACCGCTTAAAATTAAATTACGTAACGTTTTAATTACCGGCAATCCTCCTCCAACATTAGTTTCATAGCAAAAAGTTCCACCGTGGCTGGTAGTTAAATTTTTTAACTCCATATACTGCGAATAACTTCCTGAATTAGCTAATTTATTAGGCGTTGCAATTGAAATATTAGCTTTTAAAATATTGCCATAATTGGCAGCTACATCTTTACTGTTGGTGCAATCGATAAACACAGTATTGGGTAAGTTTAATTCAAACATTTTATTAACAAATTTAGTTAAATTCATTTTCTCAGCTTGTTGACTAAACCGCTCTTCATAATTGCTAACATTAATACAATTTTCATCAATTAACATATTTCGGCTATTTGCTAATCCTATTACATTAATTTTTAATTTATTTTCCTTCAGTAAATGGCTAGCATGATTTTTAATCTGTTTTAATAGTGTTTTACCAATTAACCCAACTCCCACCATATATAAATTAAGATTATCTACATCATCATTATCAAAAAATGCACTATGCACAACATTAAGTGATTTATATAGTTCTTTATTTTCTAACACTATAGAAATATTCAGTTCTGACGATCCTTGGGCTATAGCAACTACATTTATACCATTTTTACCCAAAGTATTAAAAAATTTACCGGCCACACCAGATTTATCTCGCATATTCTCACCAATAATTGATAGCACTGATAAATCTCCACGCATTTGCACCTGTTCCACTTGCCGATTTTTTATTTCACTTCTAAATTCATAATTAATTTCTGCCTCAGCTAAGGTCGCATCTTCTGCTGCTACGGCAATGCTTATAGAATATTCAGAAGATGCCTGTGAAGTTAAAATAACGTTAATATTATGAAAACTCATTACTTTAAAAGTTCTACTTAAAAGTTCTGATAGCAATAAGGTAGTATTTCCCGTAATGGTCAACATTACAATTGAATTAATCGATGATATACCCTTAATTAAATAATTAGTTTTTACTTTTTTATTACTAATTAAGGTAGCTTTAAATTCATGGTTAAAGGTATTTTTTACCCATAGTGGAATATTTTTCTTAAATACTGGATAAATTGTTGGTGAATATATAATTTTTGCACCAAATAAAGATAACTCCATAGCTTCCTGGTAGGATAAATACGGAACTGTAAATGCTTTTTTTACCCGTTTTGGATCACAAGTCATAACCCCATCAACGTCTGTCCAAATTTCTACTTCGCAAGCATTAACTGCTGCACCAATTATTGATGCGGTAAAATCAGACCCACCACGACCTAAATTAGTTGTTTCATTAAGCTCATTTGAAGCAATAAATCCAGTTACTATTGGAACATAGTCAATTTTTTTAAAATAATTAGCAATTAAATTATTGGTCACATCAAAATCTACATTAGTATTACCGATTTTGTGATTCGTCTTAATAAAATTGCGCGCATCAAAAAATTTTGCGGAAATTTTATTAATATTTAAATATTGAGCAATAATATTACATGACAATATTTCTCCAAAAGAGACAATACTATCTTCTGATTTTTTTGATAATTCTTTTAAATTAAATACACTGTCTAAAAGACTTTCAAGACTATTTAACAATGACATTATCAGTTCAACAGTTTCACTGCGCCCATGATTAGGAATTAATGCCTTGATTATTTCAATATGTCTACTTTCTACTTCATAAACATTTTTTTTATAATCAATATTACCTGCTGCAGCTTTAACTCCAGCGCTAATTAATAAATTTGTAATTCCTGCCATAGCGGAGCAAACCACTATTAAATTTTCTTTCTGATTTAATTTTTTACTTATTATCTCTTTAACTAGCATAATTGCACTAGAAGAGCCAACCGATGTACCACCAAATTTAATTACTTTTTGTTTCACGATTTAAACACTTTGCTTAAGACTTGCTTGAATAAATAAATCAAGCTCACCATCCATAACGGATTTTATATTACCAACTTCAACCCCCGTACGTAAATCTTTAATTCTTGATTGATCAAAAACATAAGATCTAATTTGGTGTCCCCATCCTATATCAGTTTTGCTCTCTTCTAATTTTTGTTTTTCACTAGCTTTCTTTCTTAATTCGAGCTCATATAGTTTAGCCTTAAGCATTTTCATTGCTTCATCTCGATTACGATGTTGTGACCTATCACTTTGACATTGTACCACTGTATTGGTTGGAATATGAGTTATACGCACTGCTGAATCAGTTTTATTAATATGTTGACCGCCTGCACCTGATGCCCTAAATGTATCAGTACGTAAATCAGCTGGATTAATATTAATTTGAATGTTATCATCAACTTCTGGATAAACAAAAACACTAGCAAATGAAG
Organism: Burkholderiales bacterium; assembly: GCA_026461645.1. Classification (GTDB taxonomy): domain Bacteria; phylum Pseudomonadota; class Gammaproteobacteria; order Burkholderiales; family UBA11063; genus Aquella. Next base: position 5,248 of record JAPJMP010000168.1, on the reverse strand, counting down.
TATGCCTTTTATTATTAGCATCAAAAGGTGAATTTCTTACTAATCTATGCACTCCAGTTTCAGTTCGCAAATAACCAAAAGCATAATCTCCAATAACTTTAATCGTGGCAGATTTAATCCCCGCAACATCACCTGCTTGCTCTTCTAAAACCTCAACGCTATAGCCTTTTTTATCACAATATCTAGCATACATTCTAAGTAGCATCTCGGCCCAGTCCTGCGCCTCAGTGCCACCACTTCCAGCTTGAATATCAATAAAACAACTATTTGGATCCATCGGATTATTAAACATGCGCTTAAACTCAAGTTCTTCAAGTTCCAAATTAAGCCTATTTACATCACTAAAAACTAACTTTAGAGTTGAATCATCATTTTCTTCACTAGCTAAATGAAGTAGTTCTTTGCTGTCAGATAGTAATAAACTCAAGTTGTCAATTTGTGCAACTACAGTTTCTAACTGCTTTTTTTTGCGACTTAAATCTTGGGCATGAGCTTGATCATTCCAAATAGATGGATCTTCTAGTTCTAAATTTATAAAATTGAGAGTTTCCTTTTTACCACTATAATCAAAGAAACCCCCTAATTTCTTCTAAACGTGAAGACAACGTTAATATTTGTTCATTAATTATATTTAACTGTTCTAATTCTATCATTACTCAATTCTTCACAAAATTGCAATTATTTACCTAATAAATGCGTTATTGAATTTCTTTCTTCAAGTAATTCTTGGTGAGTTAGTTGAATTCTATTTAAGCCAAATTCATTAATATTTAGACCTTGAACTATTTTGTATTTACCATTATTGCACGTTACAGGGTAACCAAATATTACACCTTCAGGTATACCGTAACTACCATCACTTGGAACTCCCATTGTTACCCAATCACCTTCAGTTGTACCCAGCACCCAATTACGAATATGGTCAATAGCTGCATTTGCTGCAGAAGCTGCCGAAGATAGACCACGCGCATCTATAATCGCCGCACCCCTTTTTTGCACGGTGGGAATAAAATAATTTTCCAACCATGCTTGATCAACCATAGATGAAGCTGGCGTTCCATTTATATTGGCATGAAAAATATCCGGATATTGAGTTGAAGAATGATTTCCCCAAACAACTATTTTTTTTATACTATTTACATGGTTTGCTGTTTTTTGCGCTAACTGAGCTAATGCTCGATTATGATCAAGCCGCAGCATTGCAGTAAAGTTTTGAGGATTTAACGAACTTGCATTTTTAAGAGCAATTAAACAATTGGTATTTGCAGGATTTCCTACAACTAAAACTTTAACATCTTTTTTAGCTACAGCCGCTAATGCTTTGCCTTGAGTGGTAAAAATTGCACCATTTGCTTCTAATAATTCTTTACGTTCCATCCCTTTGGAACGCGGACGCGCACCAATTAAAATTGCAATATCAGCATCAGCAAAAGCTGCATAAGGGTCATAACTAGCAGTTATCCCATGGAGTAAAGGAAAAGCACAATCATCAAGTTCCATCACAACACCTTTTAAAGCTGGAAGTGATGGCTCAATATCTAATAATTGTAGAATTACTGGTTGGTCTTGTCCCAACATCGACCCACTAGCGATACGAAATAAAATACTATAACCAATTTGTCCAGCAGCACCAGTAACAGCAACTTTAATAGGTGATTTCATTGAATATACTCCAAAAATTAATTAACCTATATTTTAGCAAATAAAACACTTGCAAATTAAAAAATATGTGTTATTTTACAAAATATTTAGATTACATTATCCAATTACAACTAATTATTGTCTCTATTTTTATCATCAATTTTTTGAATTGAAGACAATTATTACCCATAATAATAACTAGCATAACCGCATACTATAAGTATTAATTTTAGCATATTATTCGATTAGTATCATTTTTAGCACAATGCCTAATTTGCTCATATGATTAAACTCTCGACTAAAGTTTGATTCAGATAGCACTATTTTTTTCTTGCCATCAGGATGTCGTAATGTTGATATTATTATGGATTAGTACTTAGATGGAAGTGGTAATAAGGTAGGTTGATAGTATTTGTTATTGACAACTTGGGAATGGAAGAATACTATAAAATGTGCATCCTGATGATTATGTGCGGCTGAACTTTTTAGGCGCTACAAAGTAAAAAATAAATCAGTGACAATCAATGTTACAAATGTAACCAATATTTAAGTAACCAGCTAAGCAACAAAATGGTTTTTATCTTCATGGTTTAGATGGCTAACTAACTCAGTGTATGTAGTTAGTCATCTATTATCAACTTGATTATTAATTGAAGCCACCTAATGTTACACAAGATGTGTAGCATTTGCCACACTAATCAAATATTCTCAAAAAATTATCATACATCTGTCAATGTGTTGAGGATTATAAATTAATAAATTCATAAATTTAGAACAAATATGCTAAAATGTAATATTTTAATTCATCTTATAGGTTGATCTTGTCAATGATTGATAAAATAATAATTCGTGGTGCCAGAACGCATAATCTTAAAAATATTAATTTAGATTTACCGAAAAATAAACTAATTATTCTAACTGGTTTATCCGGATCTGGTAAATCATCGCTTGCTTTTGATACATTATATGCTGAAGGGCAAAGAAGATATGTCGAATCATTGTCGGCCTATGCTAGGCAATTTCTACAACAAATGGACAAGCCTGAAGTTGATTTAATTGAGGGGTTGTCACCAGCTATTTCAATTGAACAAAAAGCCACCTCACATAATCCTCGCTCAACAGTAGGAACTATTACTGAAATCTACGATTATTTAAGACTATTATATGCACGTATTGGTGATCCATTTTGTCCAACTCATCAAAATAAACTAGAGAGTCAATCTGTGAGCCAAATCGTTGACAGCATCTTATCTTATCCGAACAACACTAAAATTGCAATTTTAGCCCCTATCGTTAATAATCGTAAAGGTGAATATATTGAATTACTAACTTCATTACAAGCATTAGGCTTTACTAAAGTTCGCATTGATAATGTTATCTATGATATTGACAACACGCCTAAATTAGAAAAAAACAAAAAACATGATATCGATTTAGTTATTGATCGGTTTAAAGTATCAGCTTCGATCAAAAGTAGAATTACTGACTCAATTGAAACTGCACTAAAGCATAATCAAAATAAAATTAAAACTTTAAACTTAGATACTAATGATATCAAATTATATTCTACTGTGTTTGCTTGCCCTAACTGTGATTATTCCTTATCTGAACTTGAACCACGAATGTTTTCATTTAATAACCCACTTGGTGCCTGCCAAAAATGTGATGGTCTTGGACAAATTACTTTTTTTGATCCACAAAAAGTAATACTTGACCCACACTTATCAATCATTGATGGTGCTATTAAGGGGTGGGAAAGAAGAAATAGTTATATTTTTGGTACTTTAGAAGCATTATCCTTGCATTACAAATTTAATTTAGATTCGAGCTGGAATGATTTAAATGAAAAAATTAAGCATATATTACTTTATGGTTCAAATAACGACCTAATAACAGTTAAAGTTTATAATGAAAGCAATCAAAAGGTCAATAAAAAAATTACCTTTGAAGGCATAATGAATACATTGGAGCGCCGCTATTATGAAACCGATAGTCAAATAATTAAAGATGAACTATCTAAGTTTCAAAATAATAAAATTTGTCCTGACTGCAACGGTTCAAGATTAAGAAAAGAAGCGCGTTGTGTGTTAATTAACGACATTAATTTACCAACCATCACCACCTGGCAATTGAAACAATTGTTTGATTTTTTTACCAATATAAAATTAGTAGGTAATAAATTGTCAATTGGCGACAAAATCATTAAGGAAATTAAAAACCGCATTGGTTTCTTATTGGATGTTGGATTGGATTATATTACTCTTAATCGTTCAGCAGACACCCTATCCGGTGGTGAGGCACAACGAATTAGATTAGCGAGCCAAATTGGTTCTGGCCTAACCGGAGTCATGTATGTGTTAGATGAACCATCAATTGGTTTACATCAACGTGACAACGATAGATTAATTGGTACTTTAACCAAATTACGCGATTTAGGCAACACAGTAATCGTGGTTGAGCATGATGAAGATGCAATTCGGGCTGCTGATTATATTGTGGATATTGGCCCTGGAGCTGGCGAACATGGCGGTAAAATTATAGCCCAAGGAAAATTAAAAGATATTCTGAGTAATAAAGCTTCAATCACTGGCCAATTTCTTAGTGGCAAAAAGAAAATTGCTATTCCAAAAAACAGAAAAAAGCAAAATAAGGGTTTTTTAGAAATTAAAAATGCTAGTGGTAACAATCTAAAAAATGTTAACTTAAAACTACCTATTGGAAATTTTATTTGCGTCACAGGAGTATCTGGTTCTGGTAAATCAACTTTAATTAATGATACTTTATTTCGCGCTATGGCACAAAAACTTTATGGCAGCAATGAAACACCTTCTCACTTTGAAGAAATAATTGGTGCTGAAAATTTTGATAAAGTAATTAATGTTGATCAAAGTCCAATTGGCAGAACTCCGCGTTCAAATCCGGCAACTTATACAGGATTATTTACCTTTATTCGCGATCTATTTACACAAGTTCCTTTGGCCAAAGAAAGAGGCTACGGGCCAGGTCGTTTTTCATTCAACGTTAAAGGTGGAAGATGTGAAGCGTGCCAAGGAGACGGTCTAATAAAGGTTGAAATGCATTTTTTACCTGATATTTATGTTATATGCGATACTTGCCATGGGCAAAGATATAACCGCGAAACATTAGAGATATTTTACAAAGGTAAAAATATTCATCAAATCTTGCAATTGACAGTTGAGGATGCAGCCATTTTCTTTAAAAGCATTCCCTCAATTTATAAGAAGCTGTCAACTTTACTTGATGTTGGTCTCGGATATATTCGTTTGGGTCAAGCAGCAACAACGCTATCTGGTGGTGAAGCACAGCGAATAAAATTAGCTTTAGAATTATCTAAACGTGATACTGGTAAAACCTTATATATTCTAGATGAACCAACAACTGGGTTACATTTTCATGATATTAATCTACTATTAAATGTATTGCATAAATTTACTGAGCATGGCAATACCGTAATTGTTATTGAACACAATCTTGATGTAATTAAGACGGCTGATTGGATTATTGATCTTGGACCTGAAGGTGGTGGCGGTGGCGGACAAATTATTTTTAGTGGCACAGTGCAACAGTTAATTGAAAATAAAAATAG
>JAPJMP010000167.1 GCA_026461645.1 Burkholderiales bacterium | reverse complement strand
TGTTACATGCCACTAATAATAATACTATGGATAATATTGCAATTATATTCTTGAACATATGTATTTTCCTATTAAATGTGTAAATGCGCTGGCAGAATTCAAATGTAACATTTCTGCAACTCTTGAGTCACCATTCCATTCGAGGATTTAAATTCGCAAAATTCTAAGGAGCAGTTGTTTAATATATTTGCAATTTCAAACCAATAATTTTTACTTATTAATGTGAAATCAATTCCTTTTGGCACAAAGATCCTTATCAGTTTATTGTGATTCTCTACTGAAACTTTATCGTTTGAACAACATAGTTTAACAAAATATACACAACATTCCAATTTTTTTGGCGCAATTTATTCTACAATTTGCGCTGCAAGCTAATTCTACTTATTAAACTTTTTTTAATTTAACAATAAAATTACATTTTTTCCATTGCTCAATTTCTTCATTTAAAGAGTGTAAAGTTAACGGGTTAGCAGTTAACCAAGCAATACCAACTTCAATCTCAAAATAATTTTTATCAATTATTTTTACCGCCTTAATAGCATTAAGTGGAATATCTTTACGATTACGGTTGACAATTACCGCAAATCTAAAGGCTAACATCATTAAATAAAAACGTGGTTTAATATTTCGTCTTTGGGCTAAACTCTCACAGGCTTTAATTAAACTTCCACGATGGGCTCTAACCAAATCAGCTAGCACCATTTGCTCTGGTTTAGAGAATCCTGACAAATCAGAGTTGGCTAAAATATAAGCTCCATGTTTATGATAATCACTATGGGAAATATTTAAGCCAATCTCATATAACTCACATGCCCACTGCAGTAATTTATTATAATTATTATCAACAGTTACTAGTGAGTGTAATTGTGTGTATAAAAATAATGCAGTTTGTCCCACGCGCGTGGATTGAGCATCTTCAATTTTATAAAATTTCTTTAAACGATTAACCGTAGAAATACGCAAATCTTCATTGGTTTTACGGCCAAGTAAATCATAAATTAAACCTTCACGTAATGACCAATCAGCGACATCCATTTTTTCAATTGCCAATTCTTCAAAGATTGCAATTAAAATCGATAATCCGCCTGCAATTACTTGGCGTCTATCTTCTTTTAAGCTGATTAAATTAATATGTTTAATATTTTTTAATTTAAGCAACATTTTTTTAATTTTATACAATACATCTAAAGTTAAATGTTCCGCTAAATTGTACTGTAAGCAGATATCAAACAATGCTCTAACCGTACCGGATGAACCATACACATTGCTCCAATCGCTTGAGACAAATAAATGTTCCATGGTTTGAATTTTGGCGCGTGCGGCTAAAATTGCATTATCAAAATTAGTTAAAGTTAAATCACCGCTAGGAAAATATTTATTACTAAAAGAAACGCAACCCATGGTTACACTTTCCATAATTTGCGGATCATAACCAACGCCTTTAATAAATTCAGTTGAACCACCACCGATATCAATAATTAGCCGCGGCTGCTTGGTAAATGGCAATGAATGACTGGCGCCAATGTAAATCAAGCGCGCTTCCTCCATTCCAGAAATCACCTCAATATTGTAACCAAGTGTTTTATTAGCTACCGCAATAAATTCATTAGCATTAACCGCCACACGTAAAGCACTAGTACCCACAACCCGCACTTGCTCTACAGTAAAGCCCAACAGACGTTCACTAAATCTTGATAATACCTCAAGCGCTAATAATTGAACTTCGCGTGATAAATAATTCTCTTCATCCAACCCGCCAGTTAGCCTAACTGTTTCTTTAATTCGATCTATTGGTTGCAAACCACCATCAGCGGCGATTTCAGCAATTAGTAAACGAAAGCTATTCGACCCCAAATCAACTGTAGCTAATAAATTTTTTTTCATAATTTGCCCTTATTTTATAACTTTAATTTTACCATCAGCAGAAGCTACTATTAGTTCATTGACCGGTCGCAGAGCAAATATACCATTTGTTACTACACCTGTAATTGAATTTATTTGTCTTTCAAGAGCAACTGGATCAATAATGTCTAAATTATGAATATCTAAGATCCAATTACCATTATCGGTAACTACATTATTTCGCCAGTCTGGAGTGCCACCTAATTTAACCATTTCTCGAGCCACATAACTGCGGGCCATTGGAATAACTTCTATGGGTAAAGGAAATTTACCTAATTTAGCTACAAGTTTGGATTCATCGACAATACAGACGAATTTTTTACTATTGGCTGCTAATATTTTTTCTCGCGTCAAGGCTGCGCCACCACCTTTTATAGCATGTAAATATTGAGTGACTTCATCGGCACCATCAATATAAACATCTAATTGATCAACACTATTTAAATCAAACACAGGAATTTGTAATTGTTGTAATAATAAGGTTGATGCGCTGGAACTAGAAACTGTACCTTTAATTAAATGTTTAACTTCAGCTAATTTCTCAATAAAATATTTAACCGTTGAACCAGTGCCAACTCCAATTAGCATATCTGGTTTAACATAGTGCTCAAAGGCATACTCTGCGGCTAATTTTTTTAATTGGCCCTGATCTAATTGTTGTGTCATATTTTAATTTGCTCCCAATGATTATAAATTGCCTTAACTATCCCCTCGACATCTAGGCCCTGCTCACGAATTAAACTTTGTTGATCACCATGTTGCAGAAACTCATCAGCAATCCCAAGATTTAATATTGATCTATTTAGGTTTAATTGATTAAATAATTCATTAACCGCACTTCCAGCACCACCACTTATGACATTCTCTTCAACTGTAACTATATATTCATGCGTTGCTGCAATTTGTTGCAATAATTCTTGATCCAAAGGTTTAACAAATCTCATATTACACACTGTTGCATTTAATTTATTAGCAGCACCAATTACATTATCAATTAATGTACCAAAAGCTAAAATTGCTATTTGTTGTCCATGTCTTACTATTTCAGCTTTACCTGGTGGTAATATTCCTTCTGTTGCTGTAATTGGAGTACCGTTGCCCATTGTGCGCGGATAACGAACTGCGCACGGTGCTTGCAGTTTATACGCGGTCCATAACATCTGATAACATTCATTCTCATTGCTTGGGGTCATAATTATCATATTTGGAATACAGCGTAAAAAACTTAAATCAAAACTACCAATATGCGTTGGTCCATCAGCACCAACAATACCAGCTCTATCAATTGCAAACATCACGGGCAAATTCTGTAAGGCCACATCATGAATTAATTGATCATAACCACGTTGCAAAAAGGTTGAATAAATAGCTACAATCGCCTTAATGCCTTGCGTGGCAATTCCGGCAGCAAAAGTTATAGCATGTTGCTCGGCAATGCCGACATCAAAAAATTTATTCGGATATTGTTTAGCAAATTCAACCATGCCAGAACCCTCGCGCATGGCTGGAGTTATTGCCACGAAATTTGTTTCAAGTTTAGCTACATCAAGCAACCATTTACTAAATACTTGAGTATAGGTTAAAGCCTTAGCTGCTGCACCCTTTTTCATTCCCTCTTTAGGATTAAATTTAGTAACGCCATGATAATCAATGGGACTATTTTCAGCTAATTTATATCCCTGCCCTTTTTTGGTAATTATATGCAAAAATTGTGGGCCAGACAATTTTTTAATTTTTACTAAAGTATCAACCAATACGTTAATATCATGTCCATCAATCGGTCCGATATAATTAAATCCTAACTCTTCAAAAAAAGTTCCTGGAGTTACCATTCCTTTAACGTGCTCCTCTACTTTATGCACAATTTTTTGCATAGTCGGCATTAAACTTAACGCCTTATTAGCAGTATCTTTAACTGAGTTATACAATCTTCCGGCTAAAACACTGGATAAGTATTTACTCATGGCACCAACGTTTTCTGAGATTGACATTTTATTATCATTTAAAATTACTAAAATGTCTGAATCTAACCAGCCAGCATTATTTAAACCTTCAAAGGCAAGACCGGCAGTCATTGCACCATCACCGATCACGGCAACTGCTTTATTATTCTTACCTTTTAATTTATTAGCCATAGCCATTCCTAAGGCCGCCGAAATTGATGTTGATGAATGACCAGCACCAAAAGCATCAAATTCACTTTCATCACGTTTTAAAAATCCGGCTAAGCCACCATATTGACGCAAAGAATGCATACTTTTTTTGCGCCCCGTTAAAATCTTATGCGTATATGATTGATGTCCGACATCCCAAACAATTAAATCATTAGGCGTATCATACACATAATGTAAGGCAATAGATAATTCAATACTACCTAAATTAGATGCTAGATGACCACCAGTTTCACTAACCGTAGCAATTAAGAAATCACGTAACTCATTGGATAAATTATACAATTGCTCCTTTTTTAATTTACGTAAATCACTTGGCCATTCTATTTTATCTAATAATAAATATTGTTGCATCAATTATCCCTAGTGTAAATAAACTCACATAAAGAAGCAAGGCTTGTATGATGTGGTAGTTGATGTATTAACTCTATAGTAGCAGCATAAATAGTTGTGGCTAAATGTTGTGTTTGCTTTAGCCCTAAAAACTTAACATATGTTGCTTTGTCATTAATTAAATCTTTATTTGCCGTTTTTCCTAATGTTACAGTGTTAGCTGTAGCATCTAAAATGTCATCAGTAATTTGAAACAATAAACCAATATTGGTCGCAACTAACTCCAAATTATTATAAATATCTGCATTATAGGTAGTACCTGTTAAATAACCACATAAAATTGAAGCTTTAATTAAAGCACCAGTTTTTAACATATGCATCTGCTCTAATTGCGCCATAGTTAAAAAATTACCAGTACTTAAAATGTCGATACACTGTCCACCGACCATTCCTTGGTTACCTGAGCTTACAGCTAAATAATGAATAATTTTAACTTTAGTAGCCAAATCTAATTCCAACTTATCGCTACTTAATAGTTCAAATGCTTTAGTTTGTAAGGCATCACCAGCTAAAATTGCTACCGCTTCACTATATTGCTTATGACATGTAGCCCGCCCGCGCCGTAAATCATCATTATCCATTGCGGGTAAATCATCATGAATTAAGGAATAGCAATGAATTAATTCTATAGCAACTCCTACCACTAAAACCGTATTTAATGGGGCTTGAGCAATCTCACCACTAGCAATAGCTAACAATGGTCGAATTCGTTTACCACCATTTAAAGATGAATAACGCATAGCTTCATGCAAAAGAAAGTTGTCATTATTGACCAAAACTTTATCTAGCATTTGCTCAATTAATTTTAACATATTATTCAATACTAAAATCTTTTAAACTGTCGCTTGAAGTATCAAGAATTTTAATTTTTTGCTCAGCCTCGGCTAATTTATCCTGACAAAACTTAACTAAAGCCACACCCGCTTGATATTTACTTAAAGCCTCATCAAGCGAAATTTCATCATTTTCGATTTGTTCTACAATTTTTTCTAATTGTGCCATCGCATCTTCAAATTTCTGCTGTGCCATATTTCATTTTCCATTCATTAAAAGATAAATAATATTGTAGCAAATTTATTCTAACTTAGGCATTATTCCTTATTTATGTCGTAACACATAATAAACTTTTTTATCAATTGGACGCTGCCCTTGCGACATAATATACCATTGTTTTAAATCAATATCCGCTTTATTTTCGGTAGCAATAATTGCTTGTTCACATACACTAAAATTTAAATTAACAAAGGTTGGAATTAAATTAACATCTGCATAATAGTACCATAGGGCACTTTGCGTGCTGTCAGCAGTATTAGTTGAAATACATGCCTGTGGATTAATTGATTTTAAACTTTGCTGTACCACATGTTTAAAAGTTAAAATTGAGTCAAACCAAGGTAACATTAATGCCAAAAATAAAATTATTACATAAGTTGTACCACTAGCCCAGTTAGTTACCAGCTCTCTACCGCGAATATGCTTACGGGTAATCATAAACAACCAAATTGCAGTGATTAATAGCGCTAAAAATGCATGCCATAAACTAAAATCAAAGGTATAGTTCTGCGTATATTTATACAGATAAGAGACAATATAATCAGGTTTTTGCAACATTAAACATAAGTACATTAGCCAAATTATTAAACCTAAACTACCAAAAATAAATATACTAAACCAATTTAGCAACGCCACAATTGAAATACGCATCGAGTCAATTTCAATAGAAGCTAATAAAACCACCGGTAGCACAATGGGGAAAATCGCATCTTCAATATTATGCCCGTTAATTAAAGCAAAAATAAAAATTAAACCACCCAGAATAGTTGATACTTGAATAATTTTATCTTCAAATAGTCTTTTTTTACGTTTATAGATGCTCCAAATTAGTAAGAACCAAGCTGGGCACAGATACCAACTTAAAAATTCAAGCAATTGCTTTAAACGTTCGGCAAAGTGGTAATGTCCATTAAAAAATATATCACCATAATGTTGTTGCCATTGAGTAAAAAATTCATCATTAACTGAATTAAGAGCATAGCAATATAAAAAGAAAATAATAACAAACATTGTTATACCAATAGTTACAGTGATTAAATAGCTTTTATTACGCCAGTATCGATCTATAACTGGTAATAATAATAAGGTTAATACTGCTACTAAAATGTATTCACAGGTGTAATTAATTGAAATAAATAATAATCCAATAAAGAGTATCCACCCAGATATTCCTGGCAAATTAACAAATAATACTAAAGCATAAACAAATAAACAAAATCCCAATAGAACTAAAATTAATGGTGAAAGTTGATACGCATTATTAATAAAACCAATTAAACTAATCAAAATTAAAACTACGGTTCGACCATTTTTAAATGCACTTAGACTAGAACCAATTTTAGCGCTAACTATGACAATCGCAAAGATTAGCATGGTATTAAGAATTCTAATACTATCAGCGATGCTATAAATATTAGTGATTTTAAATAATTTTAAGATGGCAGAATAAAGCCAAAAATAGAATGGTTGAATTTGTAAATATGGCACATTAGATACATATGGGACTAGCCATGAATGTTTATTTAAAATTCCTTTTACCACCGCCATAACAAATGGCTCATACGGTTCCCACGGTGAATGAAAAAATGCAGTACCTAAAACCCAAATCAGGCTAATGATAAACAATAACCAAGGCAGGTCTTTACGTTGCGGTTTTTTATGTGATGAATAAGTTAACATTTTAAACCTAAAAAAAAGAGTAGTTATACTAACTACCCATTTTACCAAATTTGAACCTTTTAGGTTATTGTGATTACAATAAATTAAAGTTACTAATTATTTAGTAGTCCTTTTACTAAAAGATGCATATTTTTGACGGAATTTATCTACTCGTCCAGCGCTATCCACTAAACGTTGTTTACCCGAATAGAACGGATGACAATTAGAACAAACCTCAATATTTAATGAATCTTTACTTAAAGTTGATTGTGTAACAAATTTATTACCGCAACTGCAAGTAACTGTAACTTCCTTATAATTTGGATGTACCGAAGCTTTCATCTCAGCTACCTTATAAAATATTGGTATTACTCGTGATCTTAGCATTATTTAGACGTTAAATAACATCAAACCACATACCAAATGATGGCATCATTGTATCATAAATCTTGCCGGTAATGCAAAAAAATCACAAACTGCGAACTACACTCATGATAATCTACCAAGATTATTGAAACCTAAAATTTAAACTAAAATACTACTGAAGAATTGATTTAAAAATCCAACAAAAGATTAAGCGATTAATTTTTA
>JAPJMP010000166.1 GCA_026461645.1 Burkholderiales bacterium | reverse complement strand
TCTAATATTGTCATCTTTATTGCTCCTATGCTTATTGATATAAGCATTAGTATACTATAAATCTTATAGCATTATCTACTAGGAGCGGATTGCCGTGAAGTTTCGCCACCATGCCTTTAATTAAATACTTCGTAGTTGGTTAATTTAGTGTATAATTTGCTTCTTATTAAAAATTTAAATAGAATAAAAACTTATGCTAAATATCAAAAATCTACAATTATCTTTTGGTAGCAAAATTCTCATTCAAGACACTTCAATTCAATTATACAAAAATCAAATTGTTGGCCTATTAGGACAAAATGGTAGTGGTAAAACTACATTATTTAAATTATTATTAGGTAAAATACCCCCTGAAGCTGGTGATTTTAGTTTAACCAATAATACCCATATTTCCTATGTTGAACAAGAAATTCATGCCCAAGATACTCCTTTGGTTGATTATGTTTTAAGTGTTCATCCATTAATTGTTGAGGATCACACTGATTTACCTGAATACTATACTTTAAGACCTAAAGCTGAAAAACTATTACTTAACTTAGGCTTTGATTTTAATGAGCTATATTTACCTTTGCAACATTTCTCTGGCGGCTGGCAAATGCGTGCTAATTTAGCCAAAGCATTGTTTGTACCATCAGATTTATTATTACTTGATGAACCAACCAATCATTTGGATATTGAAACTGTAATGTGGTTAGAAGATTGGTTAGCTCAATATAAAGGTTTAGCTATAGTAATTTCTCATGATCGCGAGTTTTTAGATAATATTTCAACGCATATACTTCACTTAAGTGGCAAAACTTTAACTTTATATACTGGTAATTACACGACTTTTGAAAAAACTCGATATAGTAAAATTTTAGAGCAACAGCAACAACACTCTAAATCTGAAGCAAAAAAGTCACATTTACAAAAATTTATTAATCGTTTTAGCGCCGGAACTAGAGCCAAACAAGCGCAAAGTCGCATGAAAATGTTAGATAAACTTCAAACTACAGCATTATTACCTAAAGATATAGAGTTTAATATTAAATTTTTTGAACCTGAATTTAATCTTGACAAATTACTTTCGATTCATGAAGCAGATATTGGTTATGTGAATAATATTTTACTCCACCAAGTTAAATTAGAAATTTTTCAAGATAGTAAAATTGGTATTTTAGGTAAAAACGGGGTAGGTAAATCTACTTTTATTAAAGCTATGATTAATAAATCCACCCTACTTAATGGTCATGTGGAGATTAATAGCAAGATAAAAATTGGCTATTTTGCGCAAAATACCGTAGATAGTTTAGATCCACATGATACTCCGCTTTCATTTTTAGCCCGTGAACATAAGAATAAAAAAGAACAAGAATTGCGCACTTACCTTGGAAACTATGGTTTCGTTGGGGATAAAGTAAAAGATACAATTGGAAAGTTTTCCGGAGGAGAAAAAGCCCGTTTAACCATTGCTAACATTATTTATCACCGGCCTAATATTTTATTTCTTGATGAACCAACTAATCACCTAGATATGCAAATGCGCCAAGAGTTGGCTACTAGCTTACAAGATTTTAATGGTGCGGTAATCATTGTATCGCATGATAAATTTCTATTAGAAAGTATTGCTAATGAATTTTATCTAATTAATGCACAGAAAATAACTCCTTTTGATGGTGACTTAGATGACTACCATAAATTTTTATTATCTAATACTTTAGATACTAATGAAAAAGTTGTCAATAAACGGCAAGCGCTAAAAACACCAACAATTAAAAAAAATCCGCTTAAAATTAAAAGTGACATAATTAAAACCGAAGAACAAATAAGTCGAATCCATGCTAAAATATCTACACTAGAGGAAAAGCTTAATCTTATTAGTAATAGTAGAATGCAAGACCCTGAACAATTAACAACCCTGACACAGCAATGTAATGAGTCAAAGACAAAACTAGCTAGTTTAGAAAATTTGTGGTTAGAATTAAACCAGCAATTAGATTAACAATTATGGAATAAATTATTATGGATATTTTAAATATTATTAAGATTCTGGCAATAGTTTTGTGTGTATCAATTGTTATATATTTTATTTTAAAAAGACAAAATCAAGTATTAGATTCTGCTGAAAAAGTAAAAACAGCTTTTATTGGTTTTATTGCTAGCTTTTTTGATACTTTAGGAATTGGTAGTTTTGCAACTATTGTTGCTATGCGTAATTTATTTAATATTATGCCCGATGATGTTCAATTAATTGGCACCATGAATATTCAAGCATTAATTACCTCATTAATTCAAACATTGGTCTTTTTACAATTCTTTAAAATTGATATTTCTTTACTTTTAATTACCATAATCATGATTACCATAGGTGGCTATATTTCCAGTTTAATTGCTGTTTATATTAAACCAGTATACGTACATCTTATTATGTTACTAGCTTTTATTTTAACTGGCAGTTTACTGCTATTATCGCAATTGCATTTTTTACCGAATTACGAAAGTAATTTTACTATTCATGGCTGGAAATTAATTGCATTTGCTATTTTTATGCTGATTGCTGGAATGTTGCCAGCTTTTGGAGTGGGTTACTATTCAATTGTTAGAACCAGTATTTTCTTATTTGGTTTAAGTCCAGTAGTTGGTTTTCCGATTATGGCCAGCGCTAGTTCATTTCAAATGCCAGTTACTTCTGCAGTTTTTATTCATAGCAAGAAATTTTATTTCAAAAGCACTCTGATTCTAGCAGCATCTGGTATTATTGGCGTAATTTTGGCTGCTCCGATTATTGAACTTTTAGATCCTCATGATTTAAGATGGTGGTTACTATTAGTAATATTTTATAACATAATTACTTTAATTAAAAACTTTACTAAACAGGCTTAAATTGCTAATCTATAGTACTGCCGCAATCAAATTGTAGTAGCGTAATAGTTGTTATTTTTAACATCATTGGCTTTGCTGCTTAAACCACATATAACCAATTGCATTTTTTGCTTATCATGCTAATTCGGGATAAGGAAATTTAAAAATAAAAATGCCCATTATGCTAATACTTTTGATAAAGTATTGTTGCAAAACATAACAATATCAAGGAG
>JAPJMP010000165.1 GCA_026461645.1 Burkholderiales bacterium | reverse complement strand
GCACAACATTTAATCAAACAATTTTGGAAAGAAATTTTATTAATCTTATTGATTAAATCAATTTTATTAACTGGAATTTGGTACAAATGTTTTCGGCACCCAATGCAAGTAAACGATAAATCAGCAATGGAACATCTTATTGGCTAATAGCAAGGAGTATTAATGGACAATTTAATTTATTTATCAAGAATTCAATTTGCAATAACTGCTATGGTACATTTTTTATTTGTGCCATTAACTTTAGGTCTAACGTGGCTACTAGTCATAATGGAAGCAATTTATGTACGTACCGGCAAGCAAATTTATAAAGATATGACTAAATATTGGGGTAAATTGTTCGGTATTAATTTTGCTATAGGCGTTACCACTGGTCTTACTATGGAGTTTCAATTTGGAACTAATTGGGCGTATTATGCTCATTATGTTGGTGATATTTTTGGTACTCCATTAGCTATTGAGGGTTTAATGGCTTTCTTTTTAGAGTCGACTTTTATTGGAATGTTCTTTTTTTCCTGGGATAAAGTATCGAAACGTCAACATCTACTATTTACGGTATTAGTTGCCATTGGTTCAAATCTATCGGCCTTATGGATTTTAATTGCCAATGGCTGGATGCAAAATCCAATTGGCACTGTATTTAATCCAATTACAATGCGAATGGAATTAAATAACTTTGCAAGTGTTGTTGTAAATCCAGTTGCCCAAGCTAAATTTTTTCATACAGTTTGTTCCGGCTATGTTACTGCCTCTATATTTGTATTAGGAGTTTCCTCTTATTTTATTTTAAAAAAACGCGATTTAGATTTTGCGATTAAATCTTTTAAGATTGCAGCACTGTTTGGTTTATGTTCATCACTTGCTGTTATCATTATGGGTGATCAATCTGGACTTTATGTTTACCATGCGCAACCGGCTAAACTTGCGGCAATTGAGGGCGTATTTGATACTGAGAATGCTCCTGCTGGTTGGTCAGTGATTGGTTGGCCAGATCAAAAGTCAAAATCTAATTTATTTGAATATGAAATTCCTTATCTAGGTAGTTTAATTTTAACTCATGGCATGCATGGTTCAATAACTGGTTTAAATCAAATCATTGCACAAAATAAACAAAGAATTATTAATGGGCAAAAGACTTTAATTATGCTTGATAAGTATCGTGCTAATCTTAATAACAAAGATCTTATTCCCTTAATTGAAGCACAGTCACAA
This sequence comes from Burkholderiales bacterium, assembly GCA_026461645.1. GTDB lineage: Bacteria > Pseudomonadota > Gammaproteobacteria > Burkholderiales > UBA11063 > Aquella. Next base: position 1,686 of record JAPJMP010000165.1, on the reverse strand, counting down.
GACTTAGGTTATGGCATGTTATTAAAACAATATACCCCTGATGTTGCAAATGCTACTCCAGCTATGATTGATACTGCCGCAGAAAACTCTGTACCCAACTCACTACCGTTATATTATTCATTTAGAGTAATGGTATTTTTGGGGTTTTCATTTTTATTGTTATTTATTCTAGCGACTCTGAATTCTTTTGGTAGTAATAATGTTTTTGTTACTAAACCATGGTTACTAAAATTTGCTAAATATTGGATTCCGATGCCATTTATCGCGGCTTGGGCCGGATGGTTTGTAGCTGAATATGGTAGACAGCCATGGTCAATCTATGGAATTTTACCAACATATTTATCAGCCTCAAGTTTAAGCCTAGGTGACTTAGTTTTTTCCTTAACTGGGTTTATTGTAATTTATTCAATTTTAGCTATTATAGAAATATGGTTAATGCTTAAATATATTAAATTAGGACCATCGAGTTTAGGTACAGGACAATATTATTATGAGCAAGGAGGCAAGTAATGAGTTATATGTTGTTACGTTTAATTTGGTGGGGATTAGTTGGAATATTACTAATTGGTTTTGCTATTATGGACGGTCATGATCTAGGTGTCGGAGCATTGTCGCCTTTTGTCGGAAAATCAGACTCAGAACGGCGTGCCATAATTAATTCTATTACCCCGCATTGGGATGGCAATCAAGTATGGCTAATTACTGCAGGTGGCGCTATATTTGCTGCTTGGCCATTAGTCTATGCCGCTTCATTTTCAATGCTTTATATTGCAATATTAGCAGTGCTATGGACTATATTCCTTCGCCCAGTAGCGTTTGAGTATCGTTCTAAAATTGCTAATGTTAATTGGAGAAAAACCTGGGATTGGGTTTTATTTATTGCATCAGCCACTCCTGCTTTATTATTTGGTGTAGCTTTTGGTAATTTATTTATTGGTGTTCCTTTTCATTTTGATGCTAATATGCGAGTATTTAGTGATCAACCATCAATAATTATGGGTTTTCTTAATTTATTATCCCCGTTTACTATTTTAGCTGGTTTAGTGTCTTTGTCTATGCTAGTGGCGCATGGTGGAACGTATTTAGCTCTCAGGACTGAGCAACAAATACAACAGCGCGCTAAATTTGCAGCAATTTTGTTTAGTGTTATAACTATTATTATTTTTGCTGCAGGTGGTATTTATTTACACTATATTAATGGTTTTATTGCGCACAATCTAGATCCGAATGCCCCATCAGATCCGCTATTTAAAAATGTAATTGCTACACCGGGGGCATGGTTAAATAATTATTTATCTTATCCTTGGCTGCTTATTCTTCCTAGTATAGGAATAGTTGGTCAAATTTTTACCATTGCTTTAAATAAACTAAATAAGCATGGCTTTGCTTTTATAACTAGTGCCATCAGTATTGCAGGAATTATTTTAACTGCAGGTGTTTCACTGTTTCCATTTATTTTACCTTCTAGTTCAGCATTAAATAGTAGTTTGACTTTATGGGATGCAACTTCCACACAGCATACTTTATTATTAATGTTAGTTGCCGCTTTAATTTTTACTCCAATTGTATTAATTTATACTTCTTGGGTATATAAAATAATGCGTGGAAAATTGACAGTAGCTAAAATAGAAGAAAATTCAAAAAGCTATTATTAATAAATAAGGAGTTAATTAAAATGTTGTATAT
>JAPJMP010000164.1 GCA_026461645.1 Burkholderiales bacterium | reverse complement strand
ATTAAAAGTATGTGCAATATTTTTTTCATCTATTTTTCACCTATAATTTTGACAACCATCGTTATACTGATAATGCGTCACCAATTTTGAAGTTTGCGGTCTTGCAAAAACAACAGACCATGAAGTAAAAGTGCTTCCACCAGCCCAAGCTAAAGTTATTTTTATTACGCATGTTTTAGTAGAACTATCAACCCCACAATTTTGTCCAGCTTCTTGATAAAAAGCCACATTGCCTCTTTGACTGCCAAACCAGTCCATATAAAATTGACCCAACAAGTTCCTCGTATTTGTTGGAGTTGTAGAAATAGTACCACTTACCCCACGGCATGGGGTAACACCAGATGTTGCCCCCATTAAAATCGGTAAATTAAAATTATCAAACATGACTGCATTACTATTGATAATAAACCATGCTCTATCACTCTGCGGAATCCAAGAGTTCGTGACTGTCCCAATACCACAAACATTTGGGCTAGAATTTGGTTGCAAAATAGTGCCGTCAATTGGAATTGGAGGATTGAGTTTTTCTTGTCGTTGATATGGTGTTATAGTAGCTTCACAAGATACTTGCTGATGATTACCTACTAAACACATATTTTCTACTGGATTAATTGGTTTATAACTACGTATAATGGAGCAACTTGTATTACTAGGATCAGCCCGCACTGATTGACCGTATGCAAAAGCATTAGTTCCCATATCATATGCCCCAAGACCACGTTGTGTTTCATCATCATTATATTTAGTTACTGCCTGACAAGCTGGGTCACTTTTAGATTTACAGGTTGCAATTTGCGCTGTCCCCTGATTATAAAGATAGTTAGGATCTGCTTTGGCATTGTTATATGAATCTTCGCTCCCTTGTGTACCTTGTTTTGATATATCCATTGTATTACTACCTATTTGACCGGATAAACTACTTTGTCCAGCATCGGTAGAGTTATAATTAAAACTGGGTGCACTTTGACCACTACTGTTATATTGGCTACCTGTAGATTTAGCATTATTAAATGTCCCATTCTGCTCAGCCTGTGAAGGCAGCACACAATTTGTACCATCACAATAATATGTTGTTGCTGAAACTGCTACACCCCAAGCTACAAACAGAATAGTTAATAATTTTTGCATCACAAATTTTTCTTATATCATTGAACTGGTACACTTAATATTTGTTCCAGCGCAGTACCAGTTGATACATTGACCGCTGGTAAAAGCAAATTACCCTGATTTATTGCTAAAGCAGATACCATTAATCCATAACGGGGTGAAACGGTCGCATAAGTTTGACAACTAAAAGAATTATTTGCTAAATTACACTTTTGAATAGAAAATGCACTACCTATAAAAAATTGATTAGTATTATTAGGGTTCACTGCTAATCCAGCAGCAGCACCAACATTTGCATATGGCGTTTGATATATTGTTGCCTGAGCACCATTAATTATTATAAAATCATAATATCCTAATGGTGAAATAGAATCTTTGCCAATATCAGTTAAAAAATAAGCATACACATTGCTATTAACATTACTCCATGAAACAGTACCCATTTGTGTTGTTGTGCTTACTAATTGTATACATGCTTGATTTGCCAGATTACATACCCAAATTGCATTATTAGTAAAAGTGTAATAGTTGTTCTGGGCAAAGTAGCCAATATTGGCATTAATTGATGGATCTCCTGTAAATGTATATGTATTTAATACTAACCCATTAGAAGGATTGCTAATAGTAATATTGGTTCCGTTAGCACACGCAATGTTATCATTATACATGGTGGTGCATTTTAAATCACTATTTGTAAGAATGCCGTCACTGACTTGCCATGTAATTATCTGCCATTGCCCATTTTGTAATGACAGCGCAGTATTTGCCATGCTAATACATGTTTCATTACTCGAATTATAATTACATAACGGATAAATTAAATTATTCCCAGTATACTTGTATCCATTTGGTATTGCCAAATTTGTGGGCAATGAATATGTAGCAGTAAAAATAGCCGATGAGCTCTCATCACCTCCTCCAGAATTATTTCCACATCCACCACCTCCGCACCCTGTGATTAAAACCATTACATAAATTATTACTGACAAAAAGCGCAATTTCATAATTAGTCCTTTAAAAATTGAGATATAACGTCGTCACCTTCAATCTTATATTGATTATTGATTACCCACGTTGGAGTGGAATTTACCTTATACTGCTGTACCAATTTCTGATCTAACACATATTTTTGCTGTATTTCTGGAGATTTAGCTAAATTTAGTACCTCATTCGGTTTATTAGTTACTTGATTTAATACATCTATCAAAATCTTTGATGAATATGGCTGTGATCCATTAACAATCGCATTAAAATAAGCATTCCTAAATTGCCACCCGCAGCCAAACTTAATACATGCGTAATAAACCATTGCTGTACCTACTTGCTCTCCGGATTGCACCATCACAACTGGCATATATTGTGCATGTGTTTTATTTAGAACCTGCACAAGTAATGGTTCAGATTTAATGCAATGAGAACATGTAAATGAAAAAAACTCAATCAAATGGCTCAGTTTTTCAGCATAAATACTGTTCATAAACGTTACAGTTAATAATAAAATGTACCACCTAATCATGTTTTTGCGCATTTTTTAGCTTCAATTGATATTGATATTCACTATGGTTAAATAATTGCGTTTGGTCATAACCCCATGACCAATTTACCGCCCCATTAAGATGACTAATACCAAAAAAACAGAGCCTCCCTAAAAATGCACCAGCACCTTCTGCATAATGTGCCTGAGTAGGATCAAAACGCTCCACAACCTCCTTGGACACATAATTACCAGTACCATAAAACAAAGAACATAAATTATTGGCTTTCTCTAGTTTTGTCTCACCACTAAAGTATTTATATCCAACAATTGTTATTACACCAACAACAACAATAGTTCCTATTGACAAATCTCTAATAAATTTCATATAACCTCAGAATTCAAAGTTAGTTCTAGCAACAATAATTATTTCTGTATTTGGTTCTAATATATTGTCTTTCGTTGTTTTTATTCCAGCTTTTTGGTCATCATAATCAACAGCATAACCATTTATGCCTCTAGTAAATTTAAACCCTGATGAATAGATACAACTAATATTTTCAACTTTGATTTTTATCCGAGAAGAATTTGCATCAAGAGCAGATAAGCCCATTACGTGGCAAGCCGGAATATCGTTGCTGCCTGTACTATTCTTAATACCCATTATTTTCATAGTTTGATTAATCTCATTGGCAGCAAATTTACTTTGCCCAAAATTGGTAAAATCTAATTTAATTTTCAGAGGTATTGGATTTTCATCATAAGCAGATTGCCCATGTGTTCCGGTAGCAATATGCCCAATGAAAACTGTGCCCACAGGTACTATTGTTTTTTTATGATACTGCTTAATACTAAAGAAAACCAAAATTACAATAACTATCGTAACAATAATAAACAATGTTTTATTTTTGATCTTCATCCTTATTTCACCATTGATTCAAGCTTTGGTTGTGCTATAGTAGTAGAAGATTCAGCATAATCAAGGATTGAATTAATGTCTACACCTTGAGCCATTTTACCGTTTCCTAATATAATTGTTGGTACACCACTTATACCCAAATCACGTGTAGTTTTTCCAATTCGCTCTAACATCTTAGTTATGTCACATCCGTCTTTTAATTCAACATGTTGTTTATCTTCAGAATCTAGCATATATTTATTAAGCACTGCTATAGAATTATTATTTTTAGTGCAATATACATTGGTGATATGCTGTTTAGCGTTTGCATGCATCGGTAAAGGCAATAAAATTCTATAAATATCAACTTTACCATCAACTTTATTTTCTTGCATTTGTTTGGCTAGAACTCGGCAATATGGACAATCTGGGTCTTCAAAAATTATAATTTTTTTACCTAGTGGATTATTAGGTGCTTTTGTTACCAATGCATCACTTAAGTCAATCTTTGAAATATCAACTTTTTGATTTTGTGTCCTTATTTGGTCAATTTCAGCCGTTTCATCTTGCTGGGTGTATGGGTTAAATAAATGCCCTACCATAATAAATGGCGAGCCTAATACCCCATAAAAAATATTTTGCCCTGCCAAAATTGCATAGGTATTTTTATATGGAGTAGTATAAATAGTGTTAATTACAGTCGAAGGGAATAAGTCTTTGAAGTATTTCCATACTTGTGGATTTTTTGTTTCAGTTACAGAAAATTGTTGAGATAAAAGAGATTTATTTACAGAATAATTTACAGATTGTTGCTTTGCTGCGTGAGAGCTACAAGTAAATCCAATAATAGATAATGCAATTATTAATTTTTTCATCTAATCCACCCAAAATTTTAATTAGTTTCAGGTGAGATTGTATCATATAATCCGTAATATGTAAAGTTTTTTAACTTTATTTAATAATTTTTATAATATGAATTTTTAGTAGCATTAACCTCCTCCCCCTTCTTAAGAAGTTCGGGAAGCTTTTTATCCATATTCATGCCACGCACAGTATTTCGTATTGATTTACGCTTCAATTTGAATGGTAAGTGCCGATTAGCTTGTATATAAGGTGTTTTTATATGAAATACTAATCTGCCATCGTAAAACAATATTGCTTCACCAGTTCCTAGCTTACTTAAATCCTCAGGGTAAACTAAACTCGTCCTCTGCTGATTTTCGGCATAACCAATATTTTTTGATTCACCATGCGAACTTTCAGTAATTGCTTTAGTAGAACCACCCAAACTATCACCCTGTGCAATATTTTGTGATAACAGAGCATCCCATTGCTGACCAATTAAATCTGAGATTTTTTTCTTTGCAATATCAGACTGTACCTTCATAAAAACAGATGTAATCGTATTTTCCTTAATTTTGGTATAGAACGATGAAGACACATCATCAAAATTCGCCGTTGACTGAGCTGATATTACCAATGAAATATTTGCTGAACGACATTGTTGAAACAATGTATCCCAATTTTCATTAGCGTATCCACCAGCTTCATCCATAACTACTAAATATGGGATTTTTGGTCGCTTTTTAACATCGTGTTGTAACCAACCAACTACTGTTCTAAAATCTGACATAAATATCTTCCCAAATTCTTTAGAGGCATCTGGCTTATTCATAGTTGGTAACATTACATAAACAATTTTATTATTTTGGATACAATCTAATAAATTAATATCTGGATCGTAGTCGCCTGTTACTTCACCAAATAAGCCCGTACCAAATACATATGGCTTAGCAGCAGTACCCGAAATATTGCCTTTTAATCGAGCAAAATTCATTTTACCACTTTCTCTGTACCCATCTAAATAAAGTGAAAATTGCAAAGTTTCAGGGGCAGTTGGATATTTTGATTTTAACTGCTCTTCCAATTGAAGCATAGCCTGTTCATTAGACATAATAATTGCTAGATCATACATGTTAAATGCTTCATATAGTTTTAAAGTTGCTGAAATAAAAGTAACTAGGGCTTTATAGCCTTCTGAACGGTAAAATTCAGCTCTTGCATCACTTGGCAAAAGAGAGATAATCCGTGAAGCAATCTCTTGTGGATCACCATTAAGTATAGGATTATAACTATTTGATAATTCAGGATTGCCAGGAGAAACAACAAAAACATCTTCATGCCTGCCAATTGAATACATCAGATCGTAAAAATCTTGAAAATCTTTATAATCCATTTTACCATCAATAAAAATAGCTCCTCCACCATTGGCAATGTTTTGATACATCAAAGATTTCATAAGAGTGGTTTTACCAGAACCAGTTGAGCCTAAAATTAACACATGTTTTAATAAATAATCATATGGTATTTTTATTAATTCAGCCGTATCAGTTTTATAACCAAATTTTATGCCATTTTTAGTTTCCATTTCTAGCTTATCATGTTGCGGGATTTTAGAAGACACAAAATCAAGATTACTAATGAATGGTTTT
>JAPJMP010000163.1 GCA_026461645.1 Burkholderiales bacterium | reverse complement strand
GCTTTATTAATTGGCGGAGTAGGTGAAGATGGTCATATTGCTTTTAATGAACCTAGCTCATCCTTAAATTCAGTTACGCGAGTAAAAACTTTAAATTATAGTACCATTCTTGCTAATTCTAGATTTTTTAATAATAATGTGGATTTAACTCCAAAGTTATCATTAACTATAGGTATTAAAACCATTATGGATGCTAAAGATATAATAATTTTAGCTAAAGGGATTAATAAAGCACATGCTGTCGCAACAGCTATTGATGGGGCAGTTTCTTGCATGTGTCCTGTAACTGCATTGCAAATGCACCAAAGTTCTTTAATTTTAGCAGATGAATTTGCTGCATATGAACTTAAATTAAAAACCATTAAATATTTTGAAGATGTGCGAGATGAATATTATTTACTTGAACAGGAATTATACAATTTAAAAACTGAATAATTTAATGGATATATAAGATGAGTAAAATTAATTCTATAACAACTAATACTAAATCATTTGCTCCGTCAAAAAGTTTTTCAAGTTTATCTAATTTAAATAAAGATGAATATATTAAATTGCAAAATAGAGCAAGTAAAAACAATGTTAAATTTTGGGCTGATTTGGCGAGTAAACATTTGTCTTGGAATAAAAAGTTTTCTATTACCTTAAATAAAACCAATGCGCCATTTTATAAGTGGTTTGAAGATGGTAAACTAAATGCATCATATAATTGTTTAGATCGTCATTTAGAAGATAAAGCTGATAAAACCGCCATAATATCGATTGCTGATTCTGGAAAAACATGTACAGTTACTTATAAAGAATTGTACAACATGACTTGTAAATTTGCAAATGGTTTAAAAGCGCTAGGGCTTAAATTAGGTGATAGAGTTGTAATTTATCTTCCACATAGTGTAGAGGCCATAGTTGCTATGCAAGCTTGTGCAAGGTTAGGGCTTATTCATTCTGTGGTTTTTGCTGGATTTTCTGCTAAATCTTTAAGTGATAGAATTATTGATGCTACAGCTAAAGTAATAATTACTGCTGATAGTTTTTTTCGCGGTGGTAAAGAAACAAATTTAAAAGTTACTGTTGATGAAGCACTGGAAGTTACTGCATGTAAAAAATTAATTCAAAACGTAATTGTTTTATCTAAGTCGGGCACGAAAGTTAAGTGGCAGCCTAAACGTGACATTTGGTGGCATGATTTAATTAATAATCAAAAAGATAGTTGTAAAGCGGTAAAACTTCCCAGTGAGCATGCATTGTTTATTCTATATACATCAGGTAGTACTGGTACACCTAAGGGGGTACAACATTCTACCGCGGGATATCTTTTAGGTGCAATAATGTCTTTAAAATGGGTTTTTGACTTGAAGCCTAATGATATTTTTTGGTGCACCGCTGATGTGGGTTGGATTACTGGTCACTCTTATGTTTGTTATGGTCCGTTGGCGGTTGGTGCCACGCAAATTATTTTTGAAGGAACGCCAACATACCCTCAACCTTCGCGCTTCTGGGAAATAATTGAACAATTTAAAGTTACCATTTTTTATACAGCGCCAACGGCAATTCGCACATTGATTAAGTTAGGAGCAGACCTTCCGAATGATTTTGATTTATCTTCATTAAGATTGTTAGGTTCGGTTGGTGAACCGATTAATCCAGAGGCATGGCTTTGGTATTACAATAATATTGGTCGTAAGAAATGTCCAATTGTTGATACTTGGTGGCAAACTGAAACTGGTTCAATTATGCTGGCACCAATACCAGGTGTTACATCATTAAAACCTGGATCATGTACTATGCCATTACCAGGAATTGAAGCTGCAATTATAGATGAGGCTGGACATACTTTGAACAATAATGCCACTGGGTATTTAGTAATTAAGAATCCATTTCCATCACAAATTAGAACAATTTGGAATAATGATAAAAGATTTACTAATGCTTATTATCCTAAAGAAATTGGTAATGGAAAATACTATGTTGCAGGTGATTCAGCGCATAAAGATAAAGATGGATATTTCTGGATTTTAGGTAGAATTGATGATGTTTTAAATGTATCTGGGCATAGGCTTGGAACCATGGAAATAGAATCAGTTTTGGTGGCACATCAAGCGGTTGCAGAAGCTGCAGTGGTTGCCAAAAAGGATGAAATTAAAGGTGAAGCAATTGTAGCTTTTGTGGTTTGCAAGGGAAGCGGTTTAAAACTCAGTAAAGAGGCAGCAGTTAAATTAGAACAAGAGCTGAGAAAATGGGTAGCAAAAATTATTAGCCCAATTGCGCAACCTGACAGAATTGTTTTTGCTGAAAATTTACCTAAAACACGCTCTGGTAAAATTATGCGAAGATTACTTAAAAGTATCGCAAACGGCGAAGATATTTCGCAAGACATTTCAACATTGGAAAACCCCAATATTCTTGAACAGCTTAAATTGAATAAATAGATTTTATAAGGATTTAAATATGGCACAAGTAATTAATGTTTATGCGCCGTTAATTGGTGTTGCATTAAACATTGAAAGCGTACCTGATCCTGTATTTGCAAATATTATGGTAGGTGACGGAATTGCAATAGATCCATTGGATAATAAAATTTATGCACCATTTGATGGTGTAATAAAAAACATACCAAAATCTATGCATGCCATAACGATAAGCCATAAACTTGGCTTTGAAGTTTTAATCCATATTGGTATAGAAACAGTTGAATTAGATGGCGTTGGCTTTAAGATTTTAGTTAAAGAGGGAGATAATGTTGAAGCTGGTCAAATTATTGGTGAATTTGATTTGGATTATGTTTCAAAAGCAGCTAAATCTTTAATCACTCCAGTAATTTTTCCAGATTTGAATGCTGCTAATTTCTCAATAGTTAAGTTGCCAATTAAATTGGCTACATTAAGTAAACCAATTTTGCAGATTAATGTTAATGAAATTCAAGATAGTATGACTAATAATGACTCTAAGCATACTCAACTAAAGTCCGAAGCTGTTACCATAAAAAATTTGCATGGTATTCATGCAAGACCAGCTGCTAAACTAGCTAATTTGGCGAAAACTTTTTCTAGTGATATCTGGATTGAAAAAAACAATAAAAAAGTTAACATGAAAAGTATTAGCTCAATTATGAAATTGGCGATAGTTTGTAAGGATGAAGTATATATTACTGCAGATAGCATTGAGATAATCAATCAAGTAATTGAATTATTTAATAATTTTGTTGATAATCAGACTGAAGCTAGTGAGAAATTGGTAAAATCTGATAACTTAGTCTCTGATAGTAAGTTTTATGGTGTTATTGCATCAGCCGGTGTGATTACAGGTAAAATTATGCAACGTAAGGAAATAAAATTTGATTTTGTTGAAACTTGTGTTAATCCAGCTTTTGAAGAAGAATCGCTTTTTGCTGCGATCAAAATTGTAATTAAGGATATTCAGTATAACTTAGATCAAATTAAAGATAGTGATAATGAATATCGAGATATTTTAAACTCACACTTATTTATTTTAAATGACCCACAAATTATTGACGACACTGTTAATTATATAAAAAATAATTATTCTGCTGCATATGCTTTTAATCAAGTAATTTTAAATAACTGCAATGAATTAATCAATTCTAATATTCCATATTTAATGGAACGCCAAAATGATTTAAAGGATATTAGAAATAGAGTTTTATTAGAATTAGATGGTGCCAAAGCTCAATCATTAATATTAAATGAGCCAACAATATTAATTGCAGATGAGTTAACCACATCTGATTTAACAAAAATTGATAAAAATATTGTTGGTTTGGTTTCAATTACCGGTGGAACAACTTCGCATGTAGCAATTTTAGCTAAAGTTAAAGGGATTCCATTATTGGTAAATGTTAATAACAATATAATGAATGTTGAGCCTGGAGTTGAAGCTGTCTTAGATTGTAATAATGGGTATTTAGATATTAACCCAGATCCGGCAATGATTATAGAAATAAAGCGTATAATTAGCGAAATCAAACGTAAGCGTGAAGAAAGTTTATTGACGGCAACTCAGGTCGCAGTTACACAAGATAAACTTGAAGTAAATTGTTACGCAAATATTACTAAAGCTAGCGAAGTCGAAAAGTTATTAGAAAACGGTGGTAAGGGGATAGGATTATTTAGAACTGAATTTATATATTTCGATAGAATTAAACAGCCAACAGTAGAGGAACAAGTAGAAATTTATAATTCAATTGCACAAAATTTACAAGGTTTACCATTTACAGTTAGAACATTAGATGCAGGAGGAGAAAAAGTAGTTGAATATATAAACTTACCTTTTGAAACTAATCCTGAATTAGGTGTAAGAGGTATTAGACTTAGTCTGCTAAATAAACATTTATTAGTTGAACAATTAACGGCTTTATTAAAATTAAATATTGATAATTTACGTATAATGATTCCGATGATTTCAACACTTGAAGAATATTATGAAGTTGAACAAATATTTAAGCAGCTAAAAAATGAATTAAACAATAATAAGAAAATTGAATTGGGAATAATGGTCGAAGTTCCATCAGTAGTATTCATGGCAGAAAAATTTGCTGCCGCTGTTGATTTTTTTTCCATCGGTACCAATGACTTAAGTCAGTATACGCTTGCTATTGATAGACAAAATTCATTGTTAGCATCAAGGATTGATCACTTGCATCCTGCTGTTATAAATAGTATTAGTATGGTTGCAGTGGCTGCAAAAAAATATAATAAAGCCGTTTCAGTTTGTGGCATAATGGCTTCAGAAAAATTAGCTATAGTAATTTTAATCGGTTTGGGCATAAATAATTTGTCAATGCCAATAAATATAATTGCTGAAAATAAATCATTTATTCGTCAATTAAGTTATGCCGATTGCTATGAAAGTACTCAAGAGTGTTTAAAAATGTCTACAACAGCAGAAATTAGAAATTATTTATCTAACAAATATCAACATTTAATAGGGTAAAATATTATGCGGTTTAAATTTGATAAAATACAACAATTAGGTAGGGCATTAATGTTGCCAATCTCGTTATTACCAGTTGCCGGAATTTTAATGCGTTTGGGTCAACCGGACTTATTGAATTTAAAATATATAGCTGAAGCTGGGAATATTATTTTTACACAATTACCGATATTATTTGCTCTAGGGGTTGCAATCGGTCTGGCCAAAGAAAATAATGGGACTGCTGGATTAGCTGCAGCAGTAGGTTATTTAATAATGACTACGATAGTTACCTCTATTGATAAAGATATTAATACCGGAGTATTAGGGGGGATGATAATTGGTATTGTCGCTGCTGTTTTGTATAATAAATATAAAGACATTAAACTCCCAGATTATTTTGCTTTTTTTGGCGGTAAAAGATTTATTCCAATAATTACTGGTTTAGTTTCTGTTTTAATTGGGATTATTTTGGGAAATATTTGGCCTCCCATTCAACTAGTAATT
>JAPJMP010000162.1 GCA_026461645.1 Burkholderiales bacterium | reverse complement strand
TTGTATTGTTTTAATATCATGCAACACATTGTTACGATCCAAATCAAATAATATTACACACCCAATTGAATCCAATATCGATATAAAATTCAACTTCTGAATATAACTACCAGAAACTAAACCTTCAAAATATTTAACCATGGTTTTGAGCTTATGTGCTGCTAAAATTTCTTCAATATTTTCTAAGTATCCTGGGTTAAATTTATATAAATCAACTGCACATACTGTTCCTTTAAACTGCCATGGCGGTTGATATAACATCTGATTTGTATTGTGTAAATATTCTGCCAATATTACATCTTGGCTTTTTAAACCAACATGATTTTCCATGAAGCAATTTGAACCATTACCACCACTTATTCTATTGTTTACTTCAACCAAATAAATTTTAATGTCTTGGGTAATAATGATTTCAATATGATTAAACCCATTTTTACAATCAATTGCATTTAGTAGTTCATTAACTGCTAACTCAATTTTAAGAACAATTTTTTTGTCATTTACCAACTCAGATGATCGATATACTGGAGTATCATTCATATATTGTTTAGTATATTTACCAACTGCAGCAACAATATGCTGGCCTTGAATCGACACCACATCAACAAAATACTCTACCCCATCAATAAATTCTTGAAAAATATAATCATTCATAATCTTTCTTTGCTGCAACTGATTTATAAGTTGGTCAAAAGATTCAGCTTTAAATACCCCAATACTGCCACGGCCATCGTCTGGCTTACAAAATATTGGCCACTTAAAGTTGGCCACACAGCTTTTTAAATAATTATGGTCGGTTAACTCTTTCCGGTTAACTAATTTTTGCGCTGGAGTTAATATTGACGATAAATTTTTTGCTTGCTCTATAGTTAGAAACTTATTTTGCCTAAATTTAGAGGTTTTAGGATTATTAGCAAAATTAGGTGTTAGAATATAACCTAATTGATCAGATAATGAGGTTGAATATTCAGATCCGTTTAAAATATAATCAAGTTTAAGTTTTTCTAATTGAGAAACAATTAATGCAATATTGGTTGTGGCAAATGTAAATATTTCATCAAAAATAGTGTCGAATGTAGAATTTATTTTATGCATAAATTCATCATAATGAGGCAAATTATTAGCTAAAAGATCATGATTAAAAATTGCATATACCTTAAAATCTCTACTTTTAAACGATCTAGCTAAATATTCTACTGATGAAGTTGGATTAACTATTAAGATTCTCTTTAGCATTTTTACTCTCCGCCAATTTATAACATACAGTAATTATAAACATTGCAATTGCAGCAATTAATAACCTTAGGTCAGTTGGAGAATATGTTTTATATACCATCTCTCCGATAAACATTAAAATTGGAGAAAAACTTAACATTATTAGTGATTTGTTTGCGCCAAGTTTCTCTATAGCCTTTTGGTATAAATAAACTGGAATAATAAATAAAAACACCGCTATATATATCATTTTACCATAAAAAACAAATGAAGTTAGAGGCCTAACATAATCAGGGTGGTTTGCAAAAATATATACCATTAATACAATTAAAAGAAGCCAATAACGCACAGCTAAAATTGCTAAAACAGACAAATTAAATTTTTTATTCATAGTTGATGATATATGTGAAAATAAAAAGAAGGCTGTGCCAAAAGTTATTACATAAAGAATTATTATGCAACTATATAAAAAGGAATAGTGTTGCAATAAAAAATTACAAATTAACCCACCAACCACAAGTAGTGCTAAAAAAACATTGCGGTGTAATATTTGTTTACGTTTACGCCATTCAATAAATACTGCAATTATTGGCGCTGTATAACCAAATATCAATTCTAAAAAAGTTGGTGAAACTACTTTATTTATAACAAAGGTTAACCACCAGATTAATGCTGTTAAAAACAACAAACTAAAATAAATGGTTTTATGTTTAAGTAAAGTAGCATATATATATTTAGTTTGCATAATGGTTAATATTGAATAAAAAGTTGCGGTAATTGCAACAGTTGTAAACATTACTATCGATAATGAATATTCATTACTAGCAAAATAAGTAGAAATTAAGGATAATACTCCGCACAATATATAACCAATTAAATATAGCATAATAGGCATCTTTTTAATATTTATAAACTAAAATTTTCCCCAAGGTAGACCTGTTTCACTTGTTCATTATTTACCAAATCATCTGGTACACCACTAGCTAATACTGTACCCTCACTTATAATATAGCCTCTATCGCAAATTCGCAGTGTTTCTCTTACATTATGATCAGTAATAATTACACCAATCCCTAGCTCTTTCAAAAAATTTATAACCTTTTGTATATCACTAACGGCAATGGGATCAACTCCGGCAAAAGGTTCATCGAGTAAAATAAATCTAGGGTAATTAGCTAAAGCTCTAGCAATTTCACAGCGTCTTCTTTCTCCACCAGATAATGCCATAGCATTTACATGTCTTAAATGATCTATATTTAATGCCCCCAGCAACCTATCCGTTTCTTGTTTTAATTTAGATTTAGAAAAACCTTTAAGTTCTAAAATTGAAACAACATTTTCCTCAACTGTCATTTGCCTAAAAATAGATGCTTCTTGTGGCAAATAACCTAATCCCAATTGTGCTCTTTTATGCACTGGCAAGCTTTTAATATTAACCCCATTTAAGAAAATATCTCCAGCATCGCTTGACAACAATCCAGCCAACATATAAAAACTAGTTGTTTTTCCGGCACCATTTGGACCGAGCAAGCCAATTACTTCATTACTTTGCACTGAGAAAGAAACATCCTTAACCACCACTCTTGATTTGAATGCTTTTTTAAGATGTTTAACTTCTAATAAACTTTTATTTTGATGCTCGCTATTTGCTGCTACCATTATTTAAACCCTGATCTAAAATTACGGTTACTCTACCACTTGTGGTTGTTTTAACTCCATTGGCAAAATTTGATCTGGCACTATATACTTGTGTTTGTGTATTATAACTTAAAACATCCCCAATTACTTCATTTTTTTCTTTTTTAATTCTCGCTCTTCCAGTTAATATGGCCAAATTAGTTTTGGTATTATATTGAAATTTATCACATTGTCCATTAATTGTGGTTCCATCATCTTGTTGCTGTTCAAAAGTTACTGGAATACCAGTTAAAATTATCGTCCTATTTCCTTGCTTATCCTGCATAGCAATTCCACTTTCAGCATGCACAATTAATGAGCCTTTGGTTATAACCACATTACCTTTAAATATTGAAACTAAATTTTTTTGATCCACCGTAGCTTGATTTGCCTCAATTTGTAACGGCATATTAGCATCATTTTTCAAACAATAACTTATTCCTCCGCATATAATTAAAAAACTAAACAAAATTATTTTTTTCATGATCACCATCACTTTTTAACAATTATTTATAATATACAATTTTTACTGCTGACTCTAACAGCAACATTTGTTGTTTCCCATCGTAACTAAACCCTTTGCTAAATACAGAACTTTTTCCTTGATTAGCTATAATGGATTCAGCACTATAAATATAATTTTTATTGGCTAAAATTTTTATATTATTTCCACTAATATGTATAGCCTTGCTCAAATTGTCATTATTAATCGTTATGGCTACACTTTCTTGCAAAAAGACATCTTTTGTTATTCGGTTTACCCACGCACTATTTGCGTTTAAATAATATTCAACGGCATCAGAACTTTCATCATGCACCTTGATTTGCAATTGTTGTAAATAAATTTTATCCTGATCTGGATATTCAAGAGCGCTTTTACTTTGCAAATTATAAATTAATTTCCCTGAAGCACTGTAAACACTGGCATTAATTCCAGTTGCATTATACTGAGGGCTTGCTCTAGGTATATCAATTTTATGAAAATTAATAACCGTTAATGAGTTTAATAAAACACACAACGATGAAATAATTACAATCGAAAAAAATTGAAATGATTTAGAGGAGTAAAATTTATTCATTGTATATTTTTATTATTATAAATATTTATCTAAATACTGTTGATACTCATCCTTTGTGCCTAAAATAATTTCAACTAATTCGCGAAATGCTCCATTCCCACCAGATAAACTTGTAATATAGTCGACATTTTTCTTTACAAAAGCAGCGGCATTGGGTGGGCATACTTTAAAACCAACCTGATTCATTATCTTTAAATCATACAAATCATCACCAATATAAGCTACTTCATCATAGTTAACCTTTAACTCATTTAATATTTCATTTAATTTAGCTAACTTATCCAATACTCCAGTATAGGCGTATTTAATTTGCAAATTTTTAAAGCGCGCTTCACTAGCTAAAGATTTTCTTCTAGATAAAACAATTATTTCGATATTATTATCCCGCGCTAAGGTAACTGCCATACCATCTAAAATATTAAATCTTACGAACTCATCTCCGCCACTTTGATTAATAAAAACACCACCATCAGTTAAAACTCCGTCACAGTCAGCTACAATTACTTTAATTTTTTTTATTTTTTCCAAAACTGATTCAGGTATATTGTATAAAATATTCATTATGTCTCCACTTTTAAAGTAATTTTGCGGCAATTAAATCATGTATATTAAATGCCCCAATTGGTTTATGCTGCTCATCAACAATTAGAAACCCATTAATTTTATTTTTTTCCATCAGTTCAACCGCAACAATCGCTAAAGTATTTGTCTCTAATGTTTTAGGTGATTTATTCATAATATCTTGTGCAGTTAAAGTATTAAATTTATTATAATTATCAAGAATTCGTCTTAAGTCTCCATCGGTTATGACTCCGACTAATTTACCTAAATTATCAATTACTGCAGTTAAACCTAAACCCTTATTGCTAATTTCTAACACAATATCAGTTAAATTAGCATTTAATGCAACTACCGGAAGACGTTCACCACAGCGCATAATATCATTAACTTTAATTAATAATCTTCGACCAAGCGATCCTCCAGGATGAGATAAAGCAAAATCCTCTAATTTAAAACCTTTTAAACTATATATACATACAGCTAGGGCATCACCTAAAACTAAGCAAGCAGTGGTAGAAGTAGTTGGTGCCAAACCTAATGGACAAGCTTCTTTGGTTACCGCTATATTTAACACATGTTTACTTAATTTAGCTAAAGTTGATTTGGTATTACCCGTAATGGCAATAACTGCAATATCTTTACGTTTAATCACTGCTAAGGCAGCATTTAACTCATCAGACTCACCAGAATATGAAATAGCAATTACTACATCATTTTGTCCTATCATACCTAAATCACCATGTAAGGCTTCAGTAGGATGGACAAAAAAGGCAGATGTGCCGGTCGAGGCCATAGTTGCAGCAATTTTGTTGGCAATATGTCCTGATTTTCCAATTCCCATTACTATTACTTTGCCACTACACTTACTTAATAAGTAGACTGCTTGAGCAAATTCTTGATTTAATAGTTGTTGTACCTCGTGAATACCCTCTACTTCATTTTTAAATACCTCATTGGCAATTTCAAAAACTTTTGTTTCATTCATTCACATAACGCCTTCTTAGAATTTAACCTGGCATTCCAGCCGCTACTATATTGTAACCGGCATCAACATAAATAATTTCACCGGTAATCCCACTAGCTAAACTAGAAAATAAAAATGCAGCAGTATTACCAACTTCCTCAATTGTTACATTTCTTTTAAGCGGAGCATTAGTTGCAACATGATCTAAAATTTTGGAAAAGCCAGCTATGCCACTAGCTGCTAAAGTTTTAATTGGTCCGGCTGATATGGCATTAACTCTAATACCTTCCGCCCCTAAATAATACGCCATATATCTACTAGTAGCCTCTAAAGCTGCCTTTGAAACACCCGCCATATTATAATTAGGTAACACCCGCTCTCCACCTAAATAAGTTAAGCATAACATAGAGGCATTTCTATTTTTCATCATGTCTCTTCCAGCTCTTGCTAAAGCAAGGTAACTATATGAACTAATATCACTAGAAATTTTAAAAGTGTCGCGATTTACATTTGCAACAAAATCTCCACTAATTCCTTCTTTAGGAGTATATGCTAAAGAATGAAGTAAGCCATCTACACCATCCCAAGATTTAGCAAGCCGCGTAAATAAATTATTAATTTGTTCATCACTAGTAACATCACACGGCAATATAATATTGGTACCAAACTCCTGAGCAAAGCCTTGAGCTCTATCTAAGAATCTATCACTTTGATAAGTTATGGCTATTTCTGCCCCTTGTTCAACGCAAGCTTTAGCCACACCATATGCAATTGAACGGTTAGATAATAAGCCAGTTATTAAAATTTTTTTGCCAGCTAATATTCCCATCTAAGTATCTCCTTTGTTATTTATGTATTTAATAATCAATTATACCATATTAAGCTACGCTGTTGACTTTGCAAATTTGACAATTATTCTAAAATAAGCAGCAAATAAAGTTAAATTAACTACCACTCTTTGTATAAATATAAGTATTCATAGCTTACTTGAATTAATGGCTTGATACGGCAGCAACTGTGACATAAATTTTGTAATATTATATTTTATTTATTTTAATAGTGTAAAATATATCTTTTATACAATAAATTAAGGTTTTAAAAATGAAACTTCATACATATTTATCGCAACAACAGCAAGTTAATTCTTTGATTGATTATATTGCATTAAAAGTTAATACCTTATTAGCAACTCAAGACCATGTTACGATTGCACTGTCGGGTGGAAAAAGTCCAATTAAATTTTTAAATCAACTTAGTCATGCCAAACTGAATTTTAGTAAAATAATTTTTACTTTAGTTGATGAACGTGTTGTTGATACCAATAGTCAAGATAGCAATCAAAAATTAATTCAAGATAACTTACTAATTAATAATGCCGCACAAGCAACATTTATTGGCTTATATGACAACACTGATTCTACAGCGCAGTTAATCATCAAACGTAATCAGCAACAACTTAAAATTGATATTGCCATTATTGGTATGGGGGAGGATGGGCACTTTGCTTCAATCTTTCCTTGCTGTAAAGAACTAAGTACTGCTCTTGATTTGCAAAATAAAAATCAATTTGTTTTAACTTCCCCTAATACTGCAAAATATGATAGAATAAGCTTATCTCTTGCCGCTATAAAAAAGATACCAAATCTAATTTTAAGTATTCAAGGGCAAGTTAAATTAGATATTTTAATTAAAGCAGCACAAGAAAAAAATAACTTATACCCTATAAGCCATCTTTTACAAGTTAGAGAAGATTTAGAAGTATTTTATTTTGCATAAATTGAAAGGCATTAATTATTATGAATAATAGTAACTCATTTTATCCCAGACTAGTTGCTGATATTGGCGGAACTAATGCAAGGTTCTCTATTGAAATAAGCCCTTATGAATACGAACACACTAAAGTTTTAAATTGTATCGACTACAAATCTTTAGCTGACGCTGTTATAGCTTATCTAAAAGATTTATCTTTAACTGCAAAAATTGAATATGCATGTATGGCAGTACCAGGCCCTATTTTTGAAGATGAATTATTTATGGTAAATAGCCCTTGGCATCGTGAATTAATTTCAAATATTGAAAAAACGTTGAAACTTAAAAAAATTATTTTTATTAATGATTTTCATGCTCTTGCTTTAGCAATACCAAATATTAAACAGGATAAATTAGTTAAATTAGGTGGAACAAATGAGATTAATTATAATAAACCAATGGCAATAATTGGCCCAGGAACTGGTTTAGGCATGGCAGCCTTAATTAAACATCGATCTGGTGATTACATTGCAATTTCAGCTGAAGGTGGTCGCGCAAGTTTTCCGCCTGCAACTGATGAAGAGATTGATTTATGGAAATTTGCCTCAAGTAGATTTCAACATGTATCTGCTGAAAGATTTTTATGCGGCAATGGTTTACAATTTATCTATGAAGGATTATGTAAATTTTCTAATCGCACGATATATAAGATTCCATCACCAGCGGAAATAGTTGAACTTGGTTCAAAGCGTTTAGATTATGTTTGCACAAGAACTTTAGAAATATTTTGTCGCATGCTTGGAACTGTTACTTCAAACTTTGTTGTTAGTATTAATGCCTTTGGCGGAGTATATATTGCCGGTGGGATAGTTCCCAAAATGTTGGATTTTTTTATTAATTCAAATTTTCGCTTAAGGTTTGAATCTAAGGGAAGATTTCATTCACATTTAGCGCAAATTCCAATTCATGTTATTATTGACGAGTTTCCTGCTTTCCTTGGCACTAGCTACGCCCTAAATACATATTTAACTCATAATTACATTCCATAAAATTTTTTGAAAGTTATAATTCATGCAAGAATTTTTAGCAACAAATTACATGCCTTATAGTGGTTACACTAGTTTTATGCGTAGGCCTTATACCAAAAATTTAGCTAAAGTTGATGTTGCTGTATCTGGAATTCCTTTTGATTTAGCCACCACCAATAGAAGTGGAGCACGCATGGGGCCACGTTATATCAGACAAGCCTCATTACAAATAGCTGAATTATTACCATACCCGTGGGGGTTTGATATATTTAGTAAAATAAACACCATTGATTATGGTGACTGCTTTCTTGATTTAAATAATCCCATGACTATTTTTGGACAGATTAAACAGCACATTGCAAACATAATTAACCGCGATGTATTTCCATTAACCTTAGGTGGTGATCACTACATTACTTATCCAATTTTATGTGCTCTTAGCGAAAAATATGGCAAAAATTTATCTATTATTCATTTTGATGCTCATTGTGATACTTGGCACGATGAGGTTGAAAACTCATTAAATCATGGCACAATGTTTTACAAGGCAATTAAGAATAATATAATTGATCCGGGTAAATCAGTGCAAATTGGTATTCGCACTTGGAATAATGACTTTATGGGCATGAATATTCTAGATGCAGCTTGGGTAAATGATAATGGCTGGAATAAAACCGTTGAAAAAATTAAGCTAGTTGTTGGGGATAATCCTTGTTATATAACTTTTGATATTGATTGCTTAGATCCAGCTTTTGCTCCAGGCACTGGAACTCCAGTAGCTGGTGGGTTAACTTCAATTAATGCATTAAGTATAATCAGAAACTTACCTAAATTAAATATTATTGGCGCTGATGTGGTTGAAGTTGCTCCAAGTTATGATAGTGCAGATATAACCTCAACTGCTGCAGCTCAAATTGCTTGTGACATTTTAGCATTAATTGCAAAATTCAAGGTTTAAGGGGGTATTATGGCAAAAAATTGGTCAACTAATGAAAGTGTAAAATTTTATAAAATTAATACATGGGGCTACGGTTATTTTAATATCGACAAAGATGGTGATGCTACAGTCCAAAAGAACAAAAGAACTCCTGCATCCGCGGTTAAAATTAAAAACATTATTGCCCATGCTAAAACTATGGGCGTTAACTCACCATTAATCATAAGATTTTTAGACATTATTCAAGATAGAGTTTTACGTATTAGTAGAGCTTTTATTGATGTTAAAAATAAGATAAAGTATAACTCAAATTATACTCTTATTTATCCAATAAAAACCAATCAAGCACAAACACTGGTAGAAACTATTTATACAGTAAAAAATACTGGCCTTGAGGCCGGAAGTAAAGCTGAATTGCTTGCCATCTTGTCTATTGTTAAATTAAATTCATCACCCATTATATGTAATGGTTACAAAGATTATGATTATATTCTAACAGCATTAATCGCCAGAAAAGCTGGACGTAAAATATTTATAGTAATTGAAAAAATTTCTGAAATATATTTTATTCTTGAAATTGCAAAAAAAATTAAGGTTGAGCCACTATTAGGAATGAGAGTTCGCTTAACTCGATTTACCTCAGGCAAATGGTCGGAATCAGGTGGAGAAAACTCTAAGTTTGGTTTAAACTCTATTCAGGTATTTAAATTAATTGATATTCTTAAGCAAAATAATTTACTAAATTCTTTACAGCTACTACACTGCCATCAAGGCTCCCAAATTGCGGATATCAACGATATCAGATTATATATTGAAGAGTTTACTCGTGTATATGTAGACCTCTATGCATTAGGCATTCCAATTAAAATATTAGATATTGGTGGTGGTCTAGCTATAGACTATAATGGATCAAAATCACGTGATTCTAATTCGTGTAATTATACCTTAACAGAATATGCCACGGCTGTACTTGCCACAGTTAAAAAAATCACCACAGCGAAAGAAATACCAGAGCCACAAATATATTCAGAATCAGGGCGTGCAACCATAGCAATTCATTCCATCATTGTAACTGACATTGCCGAAGTTGATTCTATTAATATAGATGAAAATATTAATTTAGAAAATATTAATGCTGATTTAGAACCTATTTATAGTATTTATCAAAATTTATCAAATTATAAAAATGAACAAGCGAT
>JAPJMP010000161.1 GCA_026461645.1 Burkholderiales bacterium | reverse complement strand
GAGATGTTGCATCAAGCGCAAAAATATAAAACACAGCCAGATGTAAATCTATATTTAACTTGTATAAATAATAAAATTAGAGCATAAAATTATGGTATACGACTCACATTGTCATTATGAGGCGTTTCAAACTAATCCAACATTTAATTTAACTGTTATTCCAAGTGTTACTCTTGCTGATATTGAACCTTTAGTTGCGTTGAGAAATAAATATACTCAGATTAAAATTGGTTTCGGTATTCATCCGTGGGCGATTGCTGAACAAGAATCGTTACCATTGTCAATGCAAAGATTAGATGCAGCAATCGAAAAATTTAAACCTGATTTTATTGGTGAGATTGGTTTAGATAAATTAAAACCAAATTTTGCGTTACAACAAGAATACTTTACTTCACAAGTTGCTCTTGCTAAAATTTATAATTTGCCAATAATTATTCATTGCTTACATGCCTATAATGAATTGATGCAAATTATAGAAAAAAATAATTTTATTCGTCCTAATTTAGGTATAATACACGCTTATAATAATAATGAAATAATTGCTGCCAAATTAATTAGAATGGGCTTTTATCTTGGTGTCGGTGCATTAATTGGGCAGCAAAGCAAACTAAGTAAATGCATTAAATTATTACCGCCTGAAAAATTAGTAATTGAAAGTGATGCGCCATATAATAAATGGAATTTTGAGAGGCAAGGGAATACTAATGATTGTTTTCTTTATGCCCAAATTTTAACTATAAAATTAAATAGTCATTTGCTGGACATGATAAATAAATTAAATGATAATTTACAAGGATTCTTTAAATGCAGCAAAAATTACAACAAATTACTGTAGCAATAATTGGCAGTAATGGTAAAATGGGTAAGTTGGTAGATGCTATAATTCAAAAACAAGCCAATGCTAAAATAGTGGCAAGAATTACTGAAAAAGATGATTTAAATTCGATATTACAATTAACTCAGCCAGATGTGGCAATTGAATTTACATCTAATCTAAGTGTTTTTACGAATGCTGCAACTATTATTAAGCATAACGTTAGGCCAATTATTGGTTCCAGTGGTTTAAATATTGCACAAATAAATCAATTACAGGACATGTGCCAAAGTAAATCATTAGGAGGGTTAGTAATTCCCAATTTTAGTTTAGGAATGGCATTACTATCGAATTTTTCTCGTACGTTGAAGGAATATTATAATAATTTTAGTTTAATTGAGTATCATCATCAGCATAAAAATGACAAACCGTCAGGAACGGCGAAATATTTAGCGAATATTTTAAATTGTAACGAGGCTGAGATTGGTTCGATTAGATCAAGTGGTTTTAAGGCTAAACAGCAAATTTATGTTAGTGCTGCTGGTGAACGAATTATATTGGATCATGAGGTTTTTGATAATAGTTGCTATGAAGCTGGAATACTATTAGCGCTAAATAAAGTGGTAGGACTTAATCAATTAATTATTGGGTTGGAGAACATATTAATATGAAAACTATTTTAATAGTTAATCCTTCATCCTCAGGGGAATATCTGAGTAATGAATTAAAGTTGCATAATATAAGATCAATTGCCTTATTTAATATGTCTCACGAGCGGGCTAAAAACTTAATTTTTTATAAAGCGAATATTTTTGATGAACAGATATTTGTTGAGAATTTGACCGACGAAAAATTACGAGAACTACACCAACAGTATCAATTTGATTTTATTTTAAATGGTGCTGAGAACTCGGTGGAAATTACCGATAAAATTGCAACTTTATTATTACCACACTTAGCGAATTCGCCACAATTATCAATTTATCAAATGGATAAGTTTGAATTAAATCAGCAATTAACCAAGCATAATTTACCAGCCATTAAGCAATATAGATTAGACTTGATTAGTCCGGAATTTAAGCCACAGTCATTTAAAAACATGCAATTTCCTATTTTTATTAAACCATTGCAAGGAGTGGCTGGATTCAATGCCGCATGTATTAATTCGTATGAGGAGTTTTTAAACTATTATAATGCCTTAGATAAGCAGACTATAAATAACTTTAATAAGAGATTTGGGTTTTCTGAATCAACTATTTTTCTTATTTGCGAATTTATTGTCGGAGAAGAATATGTGGTTGATGTGTTTATGGAAAATGGTAATTTTCATTTATCTTCGGTGCAAAAATACTCAATTCACGATGTACTATTTACTGGGTTAGAGGTTGAAACAGATATTTCGGTGATTACTACTCTAGAGAATTATATTCGAGAAGTATTAAAAGCAACTGGATTAAATAATGGTTTTGCTCATTGTGAATGTTTTATTCGTCAAGATGGAACCCCAGTAATTATTGAATTAAATCCGCGTATTAGTGGTGGTTGTGGTTATATTAATATGTTAGCTGAGGCTGAAGGGCAAGCTTCACAAGTAAGGTTATTAGCTAACTTTATGAAAAATGAACCAATGCCTAAATATAAGCCGATTACTCAAAGAACTAGTAGAGTGATTGTTTTGTATAATTTTAGTAATAAACCGATAGTTGATTTTGCGCAAATATTAACTAAACGGTATAAAACAATTAAACAAATTAAGCAAACTGCTGCAGTTGGTGCTGTTAGTAACAAAAAACCAAGTACACTTGTAGATGCCGTATGTTTAATTTTATGCTCCTCAAATAATAGTAGTTTATTAGAAGCTGAGACCAATGACATGTTGCGCCAGGATCTAATTGGTTGGTAGTATTATCGGTGATTTTGATGCAGGTGGCGCCCATTCGAATAATTCATGTTCTTGGCAACTTTGAAATTGGGTTAATACTCTAAAGTGTGCATCATAATAATTCTACGTGACTGAACTTAATAGTAGTTGCAAAGTAACAAATGAAATAGACCCAATCAATGATGCAAAGCTAAGCAATATAAAGTAATCAGCTAAATAACAAAAAAATGTTTTTCTTAATGCTTTGAATTAATAATTAAAGGTGTGTAATTACCTATCCAATAACAACACGGCTACTAAGCAACGTTACTTAATGTTATATAAAATGTGTCGTGTTTGCCACGATAATCAATTATTTTTCTCAAAAAGTTATAATGCCTTGTGTCAATGCGTACACAACTTGACTGGTTATTTAGCAGGAACTAGGCATAATATGTTAAAATTGAGTGTTATTACAATTAATTACAATATTAAGCTTAGGACCAAATATGATTAAAAAAACCCCGCGACACTTAGCTCGAAGTTTTGCTGTGCAGGGAATTTATTATTACAAAAATAATGAAGGAACAATTGCAGAAATCGAACAATTTATTAATTCAGTTAATCCTGCATTATACCCTAAAGCCAATTATCAACTTTTTAATTCATTGTTACAAAGAAGCATTGATGAGTTTGATACAATGATTAATTTATATGTTGAATTTTCAGATCGTGAGATTAAACAAATAAACTTAATTGAGCAAGCAATTTTAGTGATAGCGGCAATAGAGTTAACATATGATTTAAATGTACCATCTCCTGTAATTATTAATGAAGCGGTGGAGTTAGCAAAACTTTATGGTGGTGAGGACTCGTTTAAATTTATAAATAATTTAGTGGATAAACTTGCAAATACACGCAGACCGAAATGAGAACTAATTTGTGAATATAGAACAAAATATTATTGATGAAATTGTTGATAAATCTGATATTGTTGAAATAATTGGTAAATATCTAAAATTAAAACGTTCAGGAAATAATTATTTTGCTTGTTGCCCTTTTCATAATGAAAAATCACCATCCTTTGCCATCAACGCGAATAAGCAATTTTTTCATTGCTTTGGCTGCGGTGAATCTGGCAATGTAATAACTTTTTTAATGAAATATAATGGACAAGAATTTACTGAGGTGGTTTTATCCTTGGCAGCTCAAGCCGGAATAGAGATAAAGCAAGATAAAAAATTTTCTAAAGAAATAACTCAGCAACAAAAACAACATAAAACTACATTATTTGAAGTGATTGCAAAAGTACATAATTTTTATCAAAATAATTTAGTTAATGCTAGTTTTGCTAAAAATTATTTAACCACCCGTGGTCTTTCTTCTGAAATTATAAAGAAATTTGCCATCGGCTATGCCAACAACACTAGTAATTTATTATCTGGTTTATTTAAAGATTATTTAACTAATGAATTATTAGTAGAAGCTGGTTTGGTTATTGTAAAAGAAGATGGCACTAGATTTGACCGTTTTCGTGATCGGATTATGTTTCCAATAAAGAATGTTAAAGGTCAAATTATTGCTTTTGGTGGCAGGGTTATTGTTAATGGAGAACCAAAATATTTAAATTCTCCGGAGACCAATTTATTTAACAAATCTCAAGAATTATATGGATTATATGAAGCACAAAAAGTTATTCGAGATAAAAATCAGGCGATAGTGGTTGAAGGTTATATGGACGTTATTGCGATGGCGCAGTATGAAATTGATTTTACTGTAGCCTCTATGGGTACAGCTATAACCGAGGAGCAAATTAAAAAATTATTTAAGCATTGTGATAATTTATATTACTGTTTTGATGGTGATATTCCTGGACAAAAAGCAGCCTGGCGAGCGCTTGAACGTTCTCTTATGCTAGTTACAGATATTAAAAGTGTACATTTTATCTTTTTACCAGAAGAACATGATCCAGATAGTTTTCTACGCAAATTTGGCCGCAATGCCTTCTTGCAATATAAAGAAACTAAATCTTTATCGTTGACAAAATTCTTGCTTAAGCAATTATGTGCCGAGATAGATATTACTTCAAATGAAGGCAAGGCAAAACTAATTAGTATTGCCAAACCTTATATTGAAAAAATAATTAATGCCCCAGCATTAAAGGTAATGTTAAAAAAAGATATTGCAGAATTAGTTGAGTTAGTTCCCTCAGCATTAGAGAGTATATTTAATAATAGATCGCGCTATGCCTTTTATAATTTAAATAACAACCAATTAGTTAAATCAAAGAAACAAATTCCTAAATTTAATATTATTGAACTAATAATTTTAAATGCTTTGAAAAATATAGCGTGGGTGGTAAATTATCGTTTGCCTGAGAATATTGATAATTTGTCTCCAGAAGTTCAGGAAATGATAATTATTCTTGATTTTATTACTACTAGTGATTCACCAGCAATGCAAGATCTAACTGATTTATTTAACTTTCAGTATTTGAATTTAACTAAAATCTTACATCAACAAGATCAACAAGATTTTATTGAGTTAACAAACCAAGATTTTATTAAACATTTGGATCGATTGCTTGGTAGAGAAACAAAAAAAATGATTAGAATACCGCAAATTGCGTTAAAATCTAATATTAAATAATTAACATATTAATAGGGAAAACGTATGAATACTGGTAATAAAAACAAGAAATTATCAACCTTTCATCTAACTTTATTATCAACCGGGGGTATGATAGGTGCAGGTTGGCTCTTTTCTCCATTTTATGGTTTTCAAACCGCAGGAACTGGTGTTATATTTTCCTGGTTAATCACGATTGCAATTACTTTAGTGATTGCTTTATCTTTTGCTGAAGTGTCAAGTTTATTGCCGATTGTTGGTGGTGTTTCGCGCTTTGTTAGCCTTACTCATAATAGAACAATAACTTTTATTTTTATGGGGCTAACCTGGATTAGTTATGTCGTGTATTTACCATTAGAAGCCCAATCAGCAATACAATATATTGGATTTTTTTATCCACCGGTAGTAGTAACTAATGGGGATACTGTTCAATTATCAATGCTTGGTCTAGCCTGTGCTATGTTTATAATAATTGGCTTAACTTATTTTAATTGTTTTGTAATAACAAAAGTTGCTAAAACTAACTCATTTGTAAGTATCTGGAAATTAATTATTCCAATTACTATTGCCATAGGATTTATTTTATATTTTGGTAAATGGGATAATGTGGTGTCTAATTATAATAATACTCCTTTATCTTTGGAGCATATTTTAATAGCAGTCACTAGTAGTGGATTAGCATTTGCATTTAGTGGTTTTCAAAACGGTATAATTCTAGCAAATAGCACGTCTAATCCTAAGAAGGCTTTACCCTATTCTTTATTTATGCCAATTATTCTTGGTGGTTTAATTTATATTAGCTTATCCTTGGCTTTTATTTTTTGTGTACCGAACGCTCATTCAATTGCTAATAATGCTGTTGCTCCATTACTAGGTTTAGTGGCTCTTAGTGGATTGCATACTGTTTATTTAATATTATTTGTTGATGCAATAATTGCGCCACTTGGAACAGCAAATGTTTTTACTGCGATTACTGGTAGAGTATTATTGGCCTTTGGACGTGAATTTTTACCCAATAGTATACTCACACGAATAAATAAACATTCAGCGCCAGTGGTTGCATTATGGATTAGCGGAATTGTAGGTATTTGTTTTTTATTACCCTTTCCAACTTGGAAACAATTAGTTGATTTTTTATCTTCTGTTACGGTATTTGCTTATTTAGCCGGACCAATTACGTTAATAACTTTACATAAAGATTTTTCACATTTGGAACGTAACTTTAAAACTGTTGCAACTAAAACGTTAGGTTACTTAGGATTTATTTGTTGTAGTTTGTTGATTTATTGGTCAGAGTATACCAATTTAAAATTATTAT
>JAPJMP010000160.1 GCA_026461645.1 Burkholderiales bacterium | reverse complement strand
AGTTAAAGCTAGCAATAAAGTCGCTATATTAACTGAAACTAAATCCAGAATAAATGATAAAACTAAAAAAGTGCATCTAACTTTGAAGCGTAAGAATAAAAAATTAGCGGTAGTAGTTGTGGTAAAAAAAGCTAACAATGAGGATATGAAAGACACTAGTACTTGGCAATTAAAAAATCGCCGCTGGGATAGTGCTATTCCTGATGATTTATTACCGGCTAATTAGATTATATTTTAAAAATAATGTTATAATTAGTGTGGTTTTTGTTAAAAGGTGATGTATGTTAACTGGGATTATAACAGCATTAGTTACTCCAATGCATGAAAATGGTGAAATAGATTATATTTCACTAGATAAAATATTGATGTTACAAATTGAAGCTAAAGTTACTGGTGTAGTTATTGCGGGTACTACTGGCGAAGGTGTTCAACTAGAAGATAATGAAAAGATAAATTTAATTAAGTACGTTATTAGCAAGGTTGCCGGAAAAATCAAAATAATACTGGGTTTTAGTGATTTTTCTACACAAAGAATTATTAGTGTGGTACAACAAATTAACATGCTGAATGGTTTGGACTATTTATTGATAGCCGTGCCTCCATATATAAAACCTACACAACAAGGATTATATTTACATTATAGTAATATTGCGCGAAATTCACATATTCCGATAATTTTATATGATGTGCCATCAAGAACTATTACTGGTTTAGATGTTGCAACTGTAGTCAAATTGTCTAATGAATATAATAATATTGTGGCTATAAAAGATGCCACAGGTGATATGTTAAAATTAAATCAATTAATTTTAAACTGTGATAAAAATTTTAGTTATTTGTCAGGAGATGACCCAACATTTTTGTCTTTTATGTCATGTGGTGGGTGTGGTATAATTTCAGTTGCAAGTAATATAGTGCCTAAATTATTTGTAAAAATGTATGAGCTATTAAATTCTAATTGTAACGAACAAGCACAAACAATCAATGCTGACATTATACCTTTGTATAATTTATTATTTATAGAATCAAACCCAATACCAGTCAAGTGGTTGGCATATAAAGCGGGGATAATCAGTACGCCGAATTTAAGGTTGCCATTAACTGTTCTATCTGCAATTAACCAAAATAAAATGGAACAAGTATTAAAAACTGTTTTAAGTAAAGAGCATGAAATCATATAATAAAAATTATTTTAACTTATGTTTTAGTATGGCAATAGGCATATTAATTACCGCTTGTGCAACCAATCTTGATTACCAGGGAGGATATGCTCAAGCAACTCCGCGATCAACTGCAAATCTAACTTTACCACCGGGATTAACTGCACCTACAGATAATAATAACTATAAAATGTTAAATTTGCAACAGCAGGGGTACCAATTAAATAATATTAACAATATGAATTTGATAATAGCTGGTTCAGAAATTTGGCTACAAGTAAAACAACAAAGTGTTAATCAAGTTTGGCCGGTGATGCTTGCTTTTCTAAATGAACAAAATTTGAATATTAAATTACAAGATCCAACTACCGGATTAATTCAAACTGATTGGGCCAACCGTAATAATGTGGTTAAAGAAACAGGAATTCGTGCTTTATTTGATGATATTGGTTGGGGTAATCAATACTCACTACAATCGCAGTATACCTATAGAATTAATTTATGGCAAAATGAAAGCAATACACTTATTTTTGTTACTGATTATCAAATGAATGAGGTATACCCAGGTTGTGTAAATAATCCAGGAGGATCAATTTTTAATCATCCTTCAGATGGACAAATTACTAAATGGATGCCAATTCCACCAAATCCACAAGTACAACTAGCTTTTTTACAACAATTTATGGTCTTTGCTGGTCTTAGTCCAGAAAAAGCGAAGCAGGTTGTAGCACCAGCTAATAATGTAGTGGCAGAAATTGAAAATGCAGTAGTTAAGAATAACACTTTAATAGTAAATGATCAATTTGATCGAACATGGTGGCGAACTGGAATTGCTCTAGAACGAGCTAATCTTGGTATTGCTGATAAAAATAGATCAAGTGGTGAATATTATGTTTATCCATTGCAAGATGATGTTGATAATCCGCAACCTGGTTTTTTTGCCAAGCTGTTTGGTAACGATAGTAATTCGCTTAAATTGCCAAAAGCTAAGTATACTATAAAATTACAGCAATCAAATGATAAAACAAATATAACTATGTCATTATACCCAGGTGCTGTAGATAAAAAATTTGAGAGCAATCAAAAAATGTTTTTGGATTTATTACAAAAACAATTAAAGTAAAACTAGATGAATAACTTTAAGTTTTATTTAAAGAAACTATTTGATTTAGTGAGTAATTCTCAAGCCTCATCAGTTCAGATTGCTGATCATAAGCGACGTAAATTTTTATCTCAGGCAAGCAAAATTTCACTATTAAGCACATATATGTGTAAGTGCTATGCAAGCAATGCGGATGTTGTAACTTATTTACCCGATATGGGCGATGTTGATCGCAAATATTTATCCCCGCTAGAGGCTTCTGTTTTAGGCAAACAAATTATATTAGATATTGCGCAACAAGGTAAATTCCTTGATGATTATGATGTTTTGAATTATTTAAATTATCTAGGGTCACAATTAGTAAGTTTCTCACCTATGGCTGGTGCCATGTTTTCCTTTTATTTTATAAATGACAAAGAAATTAATGCTTTTGCTCTGCCAGGTGGTTTTATTTGTGTGTATAATGGTTTAATTTATGCCACTCAAAGTGAAGCTGAGTTGGTTGCAGTACTGGCTCATGAAATTAGTCATATTGTGCAACATCATATTTTTAGAAATATTGCTAACTATCAAAAGGAACAATGGAAATCTTTTGCAGGTGTAGTTGCCGGGGCTTTACTTGCAACAGTTAATCCGGCAGCTGGAATTCTCGCCATAACTGGAGCTCAAGGTTATAATATGCAAAACATGCTATCATTTTCTCGTGATTATGAACGTGAGGCGGATCGAGTTGGGCAAAAAATTATGTACAATTCTGGCTTTGATCCACGTGCTATGCCTGCATTTTTTCAGCGCCTGTATGATACTGAAAGATTCAATGACAATGAAGCCTATGAATTTCTTCGCACTCATCCTGTAACATCAGAGCGTTTAAGTGAGGCCGAGGAAAGAGCTAGACAATATAAAACTAGAATGCATGTAGATAGTCCAAGTTTTTTACTTATTCGAGAAAAATGTCGTGTACGACAAATTGGTAGTAAAGATGCTCTGCAATTTTATAATCAAGCAATAAAAAATAAAAAATATGTGAATTTAAGTGCACAATATTACGGTAAAGCTTTTGCTAATTATTTAGATAAAAAATTTACTGCAGCAATTATAAGCCTAGAGCAAATTGTTGAACCTGAATATAAAAATCATCCAGCAGTAATTGCCTTATGGGCAAGAACATATGCGCAACTTAACAATTTTGCCCTGGCTAATAAATTTTTTATTCAAGGTTTAAGTAATTTCCCTCATTATAAGAATTTATGGCTTGGCCAAGTTGAATTATTTATTCAATTTAAAAAATATAAGGAAGCTAATTTATTATTAACTAATTTAAGTCAAAATTACCCCAATGATAACGATATATGGGAGCAGATTGCTCAAATAAATTCAGATGCAATTTTAAATAATAATCAAAAATATTATTATGCCTTGGGTAATCAGCAAGCTATTTTAGCCAATTATAAAGTGGCGTTGGAGAATTATTTGTTGGCGCTAAAAAGTAAAAATGCAGATCCGGTTTTAAATGATATCATAAGTGCTAGGATTGATGATACTAGAAATAATATTAAATTGTGGAATAATTAATTGTAGAAGTTATTGAACTAAAGGTTTAACTAGCATCGATGCTAATT
>JAPJMP010000159.1 GCA_026461645.1 Burkholderiales bacterium | reverse complement strand
TAGTATAATTTTTTATAATTATGTATTTCACTACTTTATAACTATTATTTAATTCAATGAAATTTAAAATAAATGTGCTCGTATTTTTTTGCGTGATTAATTTTGCATTAGCCGACGAAGCTATCATTACCAATAGCCCTAATGTTGATCTGGTAAGTACGACATCAAGCTATATTAGCAAATCTGCTTACACACAAAATCCTTATGTTAACTTAACTAGTCTTGGTGGCACACAAATAGTTACCGAAAGTCAACTAAAGCGCGATAGTATTGCGCAAAAATGGTTTAGTGATGGCACCTGGAATGCGGCTGGAGTTGCTACCTATTATAATCAAAATAATGCCACAAATTTTGCATATGCGGCAAATATTTTTGCCCAAACAGGATATGTGAATGGCTTTGCTTTTGGAACATTTTTAACCATTGCTAACCCAATATCACTTGGAATTAATCCGAGTGCCACGATTAATCAAGCTCAAGATATTCCAATTAATTATACTGTTAATCCACAAGAACTTTATGTCGAATATCAATATAATAATATAGTTCAAGTTGATGCTGGCTGGATAGGCATTAATAATGTTCCATGGTTAACCTATTATAAAAATTATTCCTTAAACTTGATGACTTATCAAGGATTAGCCGTAAATGTTAATCCAGGTCGTGGTTGGTTACTTACAGCCCTGGCCTTTAATGGTTCTCAAATTATCGGTGAAACCGGATTTAGTCAATTAACTTTATACAATCAAAATGCTGTTTTTAATCAATTTGGTTTAACTAATTTAAATAGTAATCAAGGTAGTCCAGGAACAATTGCCTTTGGTTCCACCTGGAGCGCATACAATCAAAATTTAAATATTCGTCTATGGTGTTATCAATTCTATGATTATGCAAATTTAGCCTATGCTGATTCTTCTTTAAAATTACCGCTAAATAATGATTTATCTTTTACGCTTGCGGCTCAGTTAGCAGAGGAACAGCCCAATGGTAATGATGTTTTACAAACAAGCGGTTATGGTAGTGCTAGTAGTAATGCAGTAGGTCTGCAATTTGGTTTAAATTATAAAATTTTGGGATTGCAATTATCCTATAACAATATTACAGGGCCTAGTAATGCTTATGCTAGCGGCGATATTGTTTCTCCTTATACCTTTTTATATGCAAATGACCCATTATATACTACAGGATATATAAATGGCTTAATTGAATTAGCTTCAGGCAACGCATATAAAATTGCTCCAACTATATCCTTGCTTGACAATAATTTACAGATTAATCCAAGTTATGAATATTTTGCTACTACTTATATTCCAGCATCATCAGAGTACGATTTACAAATAATTTATACTATTCAACAGCTAAAAGGATTATTTCTTTTTGGTGATTTAAGTTATTTACAACAAGCCCCAGGTATGGAGGAAAACTCCTATCAAGCACAAATATATCTAAGTTATTTGTATTAATATAGTTTTACCTATTTTACCCTTAAAATGAGGAGTAATTATAGCCATGCATTTAGGGTATAATAAAATTATAATATTTTTAAAGGAACAAAATGTCAATTTTATTTACTCCAATACAATTAGGTGGTGTTACTCTAAACAATCGCATAATTATGGCACCTTTGACGCGTTGTCGATCAGATGACAAAAGAATACCCACTCAATTAATGCAACAATATTATCGTCAGCGCGCCAGTGCTGGATTAATAATTTCTGAAGGAACTTGCATTTCTCCAATGAGTGTTGGTTACCCTAATACTCCAGGAATTTGTAATACGCAACAAATTATCAATTGGCAATTAATAACTGATGAAGTACACAATGCTGGCGGCAAGATTTTTATGCAATTATGGCATGTTGGTAGGTTATCTGATCCATATTATTTAAATGGTAAGCTTCCAGTATCATCAAGTAATATTGCTGCTCAAGGCAATGTTAGTCAATTACGCCCGATTACTCCATATATCGCCCCCAAAAGTTTAACCATTGCCGAAATTAAGGAAACAATACAGCATTTTAAAAGAGCTGCGCACAATGCCAAAAAAGCCGGTTTTGATGGTGTAACAATTCATGGCGCAAATGGTTATTTAATCGATCAATTTATTCAAGATAATTGCAATATTCGTAAAGATGAATATGGTGGCTCAATTGAAAATCGTTCAAAATTCATGCTAGAGGTAACTGATGCTGTATGTGAAGTTTGGGACCCAGCATATGTGGGCATGCATTTATCCCCAAGATGTGATCGCCAAATTGATAAAGGTGATTCAACCCCATTAGAAACATTTTCTTATATTGCCAGCGAACTGGGTAAAAAGAAATTAGCCTTTATTTTTGCTCGTGCAAGTATTTCTAATGACAATTTACATTTAAAATTAAAAACAGCCTTTAAGGGCAGTTATATTATTAATCAGGAAATTAAAAAGGATATTGCAGAAAAGTTAATCACAAATAAAGAAGCGGACGCTGTTGCTTGGGGACAATTGTTTATTTCAAATCCAGATTTGGTTTATCGATTTGAACATAATCGTGCTCTAAACAATCCTTTGCCAGAATTCTTCTACTCTGGAGGCAGTAAAGGTTATATCGATTATCAATTTTGTAACAATTGAGGAGAAATTAAAAAAGGTGCTATACAGCACCTTTTTTAAAGAGTATTAATCTCTTGGACGGAACGATTTAGGTTCTTGAGGTTTTTGTTTATTAACCACAATATCACGACCAAATTGATTGCTACCGTTTAATTTTGTAATTGCTTGTTCAGCTTCTTCTCTTGTTGCCATTTCAACAAATCCAAAACCTTTACTACGACCATCACGGTCAAGAATTACTTTAGCTGAAACAACATTACCAACTGAAGAGAAAATCTCTGTTAATTCTGCATCACGAATTTTGAAGCTTAATGAAGCTACAAATAATTTATTATCCATTTAAACATTTTCCAAAATAAATTTCAATTAATATATGAGTTACAAGCTAAAGAACTTAAATATTCACATAATTATAAATACCATAAAGATCGACAGTATGTTCTCACACCTAGCAGCATTATAGCATAATAAAAAGAAAAAATATATATATTTATATTG
>JAPJMP010000158.1 GCA_026461645.1 Burkholderiales bacterium | reverse complement strand
ATTTAAATCATCTAAAATATATTGCCATTCCCCTGTATATTTTTTCAATACTTTGTTTAGTTGCAGTTTTATTCTTTGGCGTTAGTTCACATGGCGCTAAACGCTGGTTATATATCGGCATTAGAATTCAACCATCAGAGTTATGTAAGCTATCAGTTCCGTTATTACTTGCTTATTATTATTCCTTAAAAGTTTCTGTTATCAAATGGCACCAATATTTATTTGGTTTGCTGCTTATTATTATCCCTTTTGCTTTAATTGCTAAACAACCAGATTTAGGTACTGGAATTTTAGTATTAGCCACCGGGTTTTTTATTCTATTTTTTATTGGTATTCCATGGCGCATTATAATATTTAGTGTGGTTGTTTTAATTTTGGCGACCCCTGTTTTCTGGCATTTTTTACATCCTTATCAACAACATCGCATCTTAACCTTAATTAATCCACAAATAGATCCCCTAGGTAAAGGATATCACATTATTCAAGGAATTATAGCTATTGGATCCGGTGGCTTAACAGGCAAGGGTTATTTACAAGGAACTCAAAGCCATCTTGACTTCATTCCGGAAAAACATACTGATTTTGTCATATCAGTTATTGCCGAAGAATTTGGTTTTATTGGCATTTGTATTATTTTAGTATTATATTTAATCTTAATTTTGCGCGCTCTAACAATAATGAAGCAATCGCATAATTTATTTGCTAAATCTTTAGCTGGGGCAATTACTATGTCCTTCACTTTATATATTCTAATTAATATGGGGATGGTAGCGGGAATTCTGCCTGTTGTTGGAGTACCATTACCTTTTATCAGTTATGGCGGAACTGCAACCATTGTTCTCATGATTGAGTTTGGGATACTGCTAGCAATTGCCCGAGAAAATAGATATTAATTCGACTCTAAAGCTTGAATTAAATTATTACTTGAAACATAACCTAAAAGTTTTTTATAGTTAGATTTATTCTGGTTAACTATTATTATTGCTGGCGGACCATATAATTGATACTGTTTCAATACTTGCAATTGGTCGTGAGTATTTGTAGTTATATCAAATTTAACGTAGGTATATTTATTTTTCAACAATTGATTAACCATATTGTCTTTAAATGTAGTTTGCTCCATTTCCTTACAAATAACACACCACGAAGCATAAAAATCAATAACAACAGGCTTGGTGCTAGTAGCAATTATTTGATTTAAACTACTTGCCGTTGTAACTATATTGGTTTTCCCGGCAACAAGTGGGGATATGCTTGTCATTTGCTGACTATTACTTTGAGCATTTTTAATCATTATGCCATAGTAATTAAACACAATTCCTGTAATTAATAACACAATCGGTATTAATTTGTGAATTAATAATTCAATCCCATTTCTTTTAAAATTCTTGACAATTAAGAATAAAATTGCAATAACGGTACAAATCATTCCAATATTAATATATGAATTAGGTAAATTAATAAATGGGTAAGTTAAATAGATACTTACGACAATAATTAATAATCCCATAACATACTTAACCCATGCCATCCATGGCCCCGATTTGGGTAATAGGTTTCCACCCAATGTTGCAATAATTAAAATAGGTAAACACATGCCTAACGTTAGCATATATAAACATGCTGCACCAAGAATTACATTACCTTTACCGGCAATAAACCCTATTGCAGCAACTAAAGGTGGTGTTACACATGGACCAAGAATAATTGATGACATAATGCCTAAAATAAAAACTTTAAAATATCCCTTGCTACTTATATTGTTAGCTTTAGTATGAAAGTATGCTTGAATTCTATTGGGTAATTTAACTTCAATCAAATCAAGCATGGCAAAGCCTAAAACTAACCAAATAATGCCACTTACCATCATAATCACTGGAGTTTGAATCATTGTGGTAAACAATCTTCCTGTAAAAGCAGCGAGAAAACCAATTAACATATAAACTATAGCTAAGCCATGAATATAGGTTAAAACCACAATAAAGACCTGGCGCTTATTTTTTAATGAAACTGCGCTGACTATAGAACTTAAGGCAATTGGATACAATGGATACATGCATGGAGTTAAGGCAATTAATATTCCTGCAAAGAAAAATATAATAATTAACTGCATAAAACTGAATTCATTAAGTAAATTGCTGCTAGATAAATCACCACGATAAAAATCAGTAAAAGTAGTATGAATAGTTTTTTTACTAATATTTACTACTTCATTACTTGCCGACTTATGCTTATTGGCTATAGCTGTTAGAGCAAATGTAAATGTTTGTGGTGGATAGCAAATTGATTTGCCATCACAACCTTGTAACACAACTACCAATTCATTTAAATTAACTTGCGGCTTTAATTTTAAGTCAAGGGTAAAATTCTGCGCATAAACAGCCTCTTTTTTCCCTTTGTTAGCAGCATCGGCAATGAAAATTGGTGTCGGATAATTAATCTGTTTAAAATCAATTCCCCCCTCAGGTTCTGTGCGAATTGATAATGTTTTCTGATAAATATAGTACCCAGGATGAATTGTAAAGTTTAAGAAAATTTGCTGTTGATTTTGAGAACCTATCTCAACATTAAACACTTGATTTGGATTAAGAAATGAATTTACATCAATAGCACCATTTGAATTATTTAATTCAGTCGCAGTGGCAAATGGTAACATGAATAACAAATAAAAAATAATGAAAAGTTTAGCAAGAATATTTTGTTGCATTTATAGCTCTTAAATTTATTTAAATAATTAGGATATCATCTTGTTCAGATTTAAAATTGGTAACATAATAGCAATAACAATTAATAATACAATTCCACCCATGCATAATATTAATACCGGCTCTAATATTCCAGTCAATAATTGGCTGCGATGAGATAATTCTAGTTCCTGATGACTACCTGCTTGTTCCAGTAAATGATCCAGGTTACCTGATTTCTCACCACTTGCAATTAAATGAATTACTACCGGGGGAAACGCATTCTGATTGCGCAAAGCAACAGCCAATGGAATACCTTGTTGTACCGCACTAATTGCATTATCAATTGCATTT
Source organism: Burkholderiales bacterium (assembly GCA_026461645.1). Classification (GTDB taxonomy): domain Bacteria; phylum Pseudomonadota; class Gammaproteobacteria; order Burkholderiales; family UBA11063; genus Aquella. The sequence goes on along the minus strand of JAPJMP010000158.1, from coordinate 5,188 downwards.
TTCATCATATAATTCTTGATTGTATCGCGCGATGCCTCTAGTGCTGAAATCATTGGCACGCCACTGGCTAATAATAACGCTAAAATATTAGTGAATCTAGCAACATCAACATTTACTAATAATTTGCCAGCTATAGGTAATTTTAATAATTGTCGATGAAATTTTAATTTAAATTCATGATTTTTTAATAATCGTACAATTGAAAATACAGTACCAACTATAGCTAAAATTATTATCCAACCATAATTTCTTAGTCCATCACTGGTTGCTATCATGATGCGCGTTAAAATTGGTAATTCTTGATGTGAGGATTGAAAAACCTTAACCACCTGTGGTACCACAAAAGTTAATAAAGCAACTATCATTAACACCGCTACAATAGTAACTATTATTGGATACAGTAGTGCCATCATAATCTTACTGGTTAATTCTCGTGTTTTATCACTATGATCGGCAAGTTTGGTCATAACTTTAGACAAGCTTCCTGATTGCTCTCCGGCATTCACTAAACTGCAATATACATCAGGGAACACCTTAGGAAATAAACGCATTGAATTAGCCAGTGATCTACCGCCTAACACTTCACTTTTAACTCCCATCATTACTGTTTTTTGTTCTGGATTCTCTAATTGATCGATCAAAGCATTTAATGCTTGCTCAACCGATAATCCGGAATTAAGCAAAATTGCAAATTGCCGAGTAATTAGAGATAACTCCAATGCAGAAATTGTTTTTTTAAAGCTAAAAAATTGCCGTCGCGCTACTTTGGCATCAACAGCCAACTGAATATTTGAAACGATTAAGCCTTTTTCTCTTAATAATTGTCTAGCATTTCTTGGGTTTTCTGACTGAATCACCCCAGAGACATTTTTACCTTTGCTATCAACTGCCCTGTAATTATAAGTTGCCATTTATAGTACCTTCATTTGTTACAGCTGTAACCTCTTCAATTGAAGTTTTACCACTTATAACCCAACGTAGTGCATCTTGTCTAAGTGTTCGCATGCCTAAATGTTCGATTGCATATTTTTCAATTTCTTGTTCCGATAATTTACCATGAACCATACGTTGCACTTGCTCATCTATTATTAATAACTCATGTATTCCATTACGGCCACGATAGCCAGTATTGGCACACTCATCACAACCCACGGCGGAATATACAACACAATCCGCAGGTATTCCATATGCTTTACGCGCAGCATCATTAATAACCGTATTTTCTTTTTTACAATTATTACATAATAATCTAATTAGTCGCTGCGCTAAAACGCCAATTAAAGTTGAGGATAAAAGAAAAGACTCAACCCCCATATCTATTAAACGCGTAACCGCTGATGCTGCAGTATTAGTATGGAGTGTAGCTAAAACTAAATGCCCGGTTAAACTTGCCTGCACGGCAATTTGTGATGTTTCTAAATCACGAATTTCCCCTATCATTACAATATCGGGATCTTGTCTTAAAATTGCTCTTAAAGCACGACCAAAAGACATATCAATTCTAGAATTAACTTGAGTTTGACTAATTCCTACAATATCATACTCAACTGGATCTTCAACTGTCATGATATTTTTTTCTTTAGCATCAAGTCTTGCTAATGCAGCATACAAAGTGGTAGATTTACCAGAACCTGTTGGTCCGGTTACCAAAAATATGCCATGTGGTCGATTGACTAGATTATTTACCTTAACTAAGGTATCAGCATTCATCCCTAGTACTTCAAGCTGTAATCTCTCTTTATTTTTATCTAATAAACGCATTACAATTCTCTCACCATGACCAGTTGGAATAGTAGACACCCGCAAATCAACTTCGCGTCCAGCCAATCTTAGTGCTATTCGCCCATCTTGCGGAAGTCTTTTTTCTGCAATATCTAATTGCGCCATAATTTTAATTCTAGAGACTAAAGCCGCATGAAGACCTGACTGTAATTCAGCAACATTTTGTAATACTCCATCTTTTCGAAACCTAACTTGAGATTTTTTTTCATAGGCATCTAAATGAATATCAGATGCATCTTCTTTTACCGCTTGAGTCAGAAATGCATTAATTATTCTAATTACCGGAGCATCATTTTCTGTTTCAAGCAAATCAGATGATTTAGGTAAATTATGAATTAAATCAGAAATATCAATGTCACCTTGCACATCATCTACGATAGCAGCTGCATTAGAAGTTGAATATGCTTCAGATAATAAATTATCAAAATTTTTAGCATTGATACGCATAATTTTAATCGGTTGATTTAATTTACGTTTGACTTCAGAAATTATAACCGGATTAATTTTATCAACTACTGCTAATAATAAATTTTCGCCTTCATTGCCATAAATACAAATTTTATTATTTTTTGCATAAATATATGGAATACGTCGCGAAAACTTATTTGGAATAAATTTAATTGTTTCCATATTATTCCCTAATTACTGCGTTAACGAATTCATTTGTGTTACTGGCGTAGCATTATTATTATTTAAATCGGCTGGAGATTCAATAACATCGGTTGATAACGATACAGCATTTGAGTCAGATTTGCTAACATTATCCCCATTATGAGTTAAATCAACAATCGGTAAATTTTTATTTAAATTTAACGATGGGTTATTCTGTCCAGGTAATGCTCCATGATTTGCGTAAGGAACTTGATTATCTAAAGTAACCGGTTTTATTTCTGGTAATGCCCATGTGCCTTTAGCTACAGCTTGTTTTTGTTGCCCAACAATATAACTATACCTTTGATTAGTTAAAGCTTTATAACCTTCAGCATTCTTAATAATTACTGGTCGTAAAAATAAAACTAAATTTGCTTTAGTATGAACTCTTTGTTCCCAACTAAATAACCAACCTATATAAGGAATATCAGATAATCCTGGAACTCCATTTTGTGTAATAGTAACGCTATCTTGTGTCATACCACCCAAGGCGATTATTTGACCATCATCAACTAAAACTGTGGCACGTAAATTTCTTTTTAAAAACGAAGGACCGTTAGTATTTGCATTGATTGGCTGATTTGGATCTAATAATGAATTTTCCTGCCATATATCCAGCTGAATTGCTCCACTTTGCGTTATCATTGGTTTTATTTGCAATACTGTACCCAAATCTTGTCGCGTTATAGTTGTCACTAAACTTCCTGCTTGGGCCGCAGTACTTTGATATGAACCATTAGGAATACCAATATTTGATCCAACCAGAATCTTGGCTTCTTCATTATCTAATGTAATCATTGTCGGCCGCGATAACACATTACCCACACTATTAGCACTAATCATATCAGCTAATGCCCCTAAAGTTGGAATAGTTTGACCGCCAACGGTTGTAGTTCCAGTGACTAAACCCACGTAAACTTGATTAGGTACATTAATTCCACCACCAGTTGCTCCTGCAGTTGAAGAAGAACCAGCTCCGGCACCAGCAATTGAAGTAGCTAATCCAGATAAAGAGTTTCCTTGTTGGCCATAATTACCCAAGGCTAATAAACCACCATTATTATTACCCGCTCCAACTAGCCACTGTACCCCTAAAGTACCACTTTGAGTGGCGCTAATATCAGCAATCATTGCTTCAATCATTACTTGAGCGCGTCTTATATCTAACATATCAATTATCATACGTAAATTTTTGTATACAGCTTGCGGAGCTTCGATTATCAGTGAGTTGGTGGTTGGTTCTGCTTGCACCACAACTTTAGGTTGATCCTTCTGATTTGCTGCATTTGAACCACCATTTTGTCGTGATCCTCCGCCATTTGATTTGGCTTGAGCTGAAATTCCAGTGCCACCACCGCTTCCACTACCACCACTACTACCTGATGCACCAAAAGTTGATGAAGGTTCAGTTGCAAATTTAGATTGACTGGAACTAGCTGTAATATCTGGATTTTCTTGACCAGATACAATGGAACGAAGAACATCTGCAATATGCATTGCATCAGCATTTTTTAAATAAACCACATGTAAATTACTATTAGAATTAGACGTGTCTTTATCAATTTTTAGCGCCAAATCTCTTAATTCATTCGCCTTAGTTTGTACCGGTGAAGTAATAATTAAAGTATTAGCGTTAGGATCCACGGTAATTGAGGCTGTAGGGCCATCTTGATTGCCATAATTGTACCCACCACCACCACCGCCACCACCATTGGAGGTATTGCCTAAATATGATTGTAATATTTGCGCCACATCTGCGGCAACTGCATATTGTAAATTTACGATTACCGGACTAGATATATCCCCCGTAATATTACCTGAAATTTGATTAATAATACTAGTTAAACGAGCTATATTAGATGCATAATCAGTTATAATTATGGCATTACTATTAGTATAAACTGAAATTGAGTTATTCGGTGCAATTAGTGGACGCAAAGCGTTTGCCACTTGTATGGCTGAACCATGAGATAAAATAAACACTTTGGTTATAACTTGGTCCCCTTGGACTCTCTTAATTGCAGTATTATTACGATCAAAATTATTTTCAATCTGCATTCCATAACCCTTAACATCCGGCTCCGGAATTACTTTAATTACTCCATCAGCTTCAACCGCCGCAAAACCTTGCATTCTTAAAGCAGCTTCTAGCACCTTATAGCTGTCAACTTTGGCTATGGGCTTATCTGAAACAATATTTACTGTTCCTTTTACTCGAGGATCAATAACAAAGTTCTTTCCTGACAAATCACTAATTGCTTTAATCACTGATTGAATATCAGCATTTTCGAAATTTAATACTACCATATTAGAAGCCAAACTTTGATTTTGACTATTATTATTTAAAGGATGATTGAAGGCACTATTATCATTATTATTAGTACTATTAGCCGCTGCTGTAGTTTGTGGCTGGTGCGCAGGTGGCTGAGGAGGAACTTGCGGTTTTAATTTATTTTTGGCTTTTAATTCATGCAATAAAGATTTTATAGCACTACCAGATTCTGTGGATTTATCAGAAATTGGTTTAGCCCATACTAAATTATTTAAAAAAACAATTGCACTTAGCATTGTAATTAATTTTGAATAACTAATTTTTTTCATATTTAATTAAACTCTAACCTATAAAAATCATTTATTTTGAAAATTGGGAGCATTATTTTGATTTGGTCCAGGAGTGAACGAAATATTATTACTTCCTTGACCATTTTGTATACCATTTGGTGTTTGTTCTTTTTGAATAAATTCTTCGATTAAT
>JAPJMP010000157.1 GCA_026461645.1 Burkholderiales bacterium | reverse complement strand
GTATGGTGTAATGTATATGTTAGGCTTTCTATTTTTCATAATTGCTGGTAAATGGTGGGTTAAAAAATTTCAGCATCCATATATTTCACAAAAATTTGTTGATGATATGCTATTTTATGGCGTACTTGGTGTGGTTGTCGGTGGCAGATTAGGCTATTGCATATTTTATCAACCTGGTTATTATTTTAGTCACCCCTGGGATATTGTTAAAACCTGGGATGGAGGCATGTCATTTCATGGCGGAATGCTAGGAGTGTTTATCGCTATTTGCTTAATGTCAAGGGCTAGAAAATGTAGTTTTTTTGTGTTGTCTGATTTTGTAGCACCATTAATTCCAGCTTCACTATTTTTTGGTCGAATAGGCAATTTTATCAATGGTGAATTATGGGGCAGAATTACTACCAGCAATATCCCTTGGGCAATGATTTACCCGCAATCTGGTTCTATGTTGCCGCGCCATCCATCTGAAATATATGAAGCAATTGGTGAAGGAATTGTGTTGATGATTATTCTTTGGGTTTATGCTTGGAAACAAAGAAAAGTTGGTCAAATATCTGGAGTATTTATGATTGGCTATGGTTGTATACGCTTCTTTTTAGAATATTTTAGACAACCTGATGCGTTTTTAAGTGATTTACCCGCAAAAACTGGATTCACTATGGGGCAGTTCTTATGTATTCCAATGATTATTGCAGGTGTAATTATCTATGTAATTGCAACTAAAAAAGCGATACCACTTAAAAAACAGGAACAATGAATGATAAGACTCCACTTGAAATACTAAATAATTATTTTGGTTATAAAGGTTTTCAAGGTAAGCAAGAACAAATAATTAAGCATATTTTATCTGGCAATAATGCTTTGGTATTAATGCCAACAGGTGGCGGTAAATCTATTTGTTATCAAATTCCAGCTTTAATGCAAGGTGGAGTTACAATAGTTATATCGCCATTAATTTCATTAATGCAAGACCAGGTGGCAAATTTAAAGCAATTGGGAATTAATGCCGAGTATATTGCCTCAAACATTTCATATGCAGAAATAAATAACAAATTAAACCTTTTAACCGCGAATGCTGTAAAGTTACTCTACATTACGCCTGAGAGAGCGACATCAAGAATCTTTATTAATTATATTAAATCGATTAAGGTTAATTTGTTTGCAATCGATGAGGCTCATTGTATCTCACACTGGGGGTATGATTTTAGACCAGATTACCAACAATTGAAATTCTTAATTAATGAGTTCCCGCAAATTCCTCGCATAGCTCTTACTGCAACAGCAGATCACTATACTAAAGTTGATATCAAGCATTTTCTAAATTTAACCGATGCTGATTTTTTTACTTCTTCATTTTTACGTGAGAATTTTATTTATCGTGTGAGTGAAAAGAATAATGGCAAACAACAATTGCTCGAGTTTATAAAGCAGCATAAGCATCAATCAGGAATTATTTATTGTAAATCACGATCAAGAGTAGATGAAATTACAACTTTTTTACAACAAAATGCAATTAATGCTATGCCTTATCATGCAGGATTAGAGTTAAGCATAAGAGAACAACACCATAGATCCTTTTTGCAATTAAATAATAGCCTAATGGTTGCAACAATTGCCTTTGGTTTAGGTATAGATAAACCAGACGTTAGATTTGTTTATCATTTTGATATGCCACGAAGTATTGATCATTTCTATCAAGAGGCGGGTAGGGCTGGAAGGGATGGCATGGTAGCTGAAAGCGTGATAAATTTTGGATTTAAAGAAGTATTAGACACCTGCCAGTTTATTATGCAATCAGAGCAGAGTGAATTAAAAAAGAAGTATGAATTAGTTAAATTAAAACAAATTTTAACTTATTGTGATACTGAGCAATGCCGGCGCCAAACGTTACTTGAACTATTAGGCGAAGCATCAGAAGTTTGTGGAAAATGTGATAATTGTCTAAATCCACCAGTCTTATATGATGCAACAGCTTTAGTGCAAAAAATATTATCAACAATTTATCATGTCGGTCAAAAGTTTAATTCTGGCCACATTGTTGATATTTTGCGAGGTAAACTAAGCCTCAATGTTCAAATTTGGGAACACCACAAACTTTCAACTTTTGGCCTGTGTAATGATGTCAGCAGTAAAGAATTACGCCGTACAATCAGACAATTATTTGCGCGCAATATTATTAATATCGAATATGCAAGTGGAAAATTAAAATTAACTGACAAAGCAATTCCGATTATACGTGGGATTTCTGATATGTTCTTGCCTCAGTTAAATAAGAAAGTTAAATTTGTCTACGATAGAGAAATTTGGTTAAGAACTGAATTTGAGGAGAGATTGTATCGAAAAGTTTTATTCTGGCGGCATAAAATTGCGATAATTAATAATATTCCTAATTACGCAGTACTATCAGATAAAACAATTTATGAACTAATTAAATATAAACCATTAAACCAGGATGAGTTATTAGATATTTATGGTATTGGTAAAGTTAAACTAAAAAAATATGGCACCGAAATATTAGAG
>JAPJMP010000156.1 GCA_026461645.1 Burkholderiales bacterium | reverse complement strand
TTCAGTTTACAATTTTAATGAATTAAATTTTAAATTGGAGACTGAAATGTATAAACATCTAACCTATTCAGAATTATGCACTATTTGGCAACATAAAGTGAATAAATCTAGATCATCAAATAATAAATTACCATAAGTATGATGATGGGTAACCTTTATTTGGGACAAATATTTAGCAAAGTCTTTGGCAAATTCAGAACCATTGTCAATTAAAATAATGTTAAAATTCTCCCATGGTAAATAGTTATGTGCCATGTCTAATATAGTTTTAGCGCAACTTTACGTGAGAGAATTAGTGCCTGTTGCAAATAATAAGCCAGTGGCTTCATATATTGCAGTAACAACATATAGCTTTTGCCATTTTGTCTAAACTCCATACTATCTAATGCTACACATTCTCCAGACTTTATTGCTTTATACTTAGCAGGTTTTCTGATTACATTAGTTTTATGCTTAACTTGTATAATACTTTTCTTAGTGCGTAACTTATTGCTAAAGCTATTCATTATGTTTTGAATAGTACCAGTTGATATTGGTTTAATCTTATTGGTTGAACAGTACTTGTCTAAATAATATTTGATTTGTTTTACAACTTTTCATTTTGATATAGTTTAATGATCAAGTTGCAGTTAATTATGCACTGATAATTAACTGATTTTATCAAAACCAACATATGGGACTAAAACCTCAGGAATTGTTATAGAACCATCTTCATTTTGATAATTTTCGATAATTGCTATTAATGTGCGCCCAACTGCCAATCCAGAGCCATTCAAACTATGTACTAATTCATTTTTACCATTTGCATTTTTATACCTAGCCTGAATTCTTCGCGTTTGATAGTTTGTCATATTTGAACACGATGATATCTCTCGATAAGTATTTTGCGATGGTAGCCAAACTTCAATATCATAAGTTTTAGCTGAAGAAAACCCTGTATCACCACTGCAAAGAACTATCACTCGATAAGGCAAGTTTAATTTTTTTAATATATTTTCTGCATGCTGTGTCATTTTTTCTAAAGTTGCAAATGAATCTTCCGGTTTAACAATTTGTACCATTTCTACTTTATCAAATTGATGCATGCGAATCATGCCTTTGGTATCACGGCCATAACTTCCTGCTTCGCTTCTAAAACATGGAGTATGTGCAACAAATTTCAAGGGTAAATCATTTTCTTTTAGAATACAATCGGCAACAATGTTAGTTAATGGAATTTCCGCAGTTGGAATTAAGTACATATTTTCATTATTGCGTACTGTTTTAAATAAATCATCTTCAAATTTAGGCAAATTGCCCGTACCTAAAGCGGCCTTAGCATTCACTAAGTACGGCACATACATTTCCGTGTAGCCGTGTTCTTGAACATGGGTATCCAACATAAACTGTGCTAGTGCGCGATGAAGTTTAGCAATTTTATTGCGCAAAATTACAAACCTTGCTCCAGATATTTTTGCTGCAGTTTCAAAATCAATACTTTTATTTAGATCAAACCCTAATTCCACATGATCTTTAATATCAAAGCTAAAATTTCGCGGGGTGCCAAATTTTCTAACTTCAATGTTATTGGTTTCATCTGTGCCAACTGGTACTGATTCATCTAAAATATTTGGAATTGAGTAAAGCCAATTTGATAACTCTAACTGCAAATTATCAAAATCAACCTGTGCTTGTTTTAAATCACCAGCTATTAAATTAACCTCATGAAGCAATTTATCAACATTTTCCCCTTTAGATTTTAGATTACCAATTTGCTTGGAGAAATTATTTCTTTGCGCTTGTAGTTCTTCCATTTTAACTTGTAGAGATTTTCTTTTGTTCTCTAAAGCAATAAAATAATTTTTATCAATAATTGTTTTTTTTCCAGCTACATTAGCAGCAACCATATCAAGATTAGTTCTTAACAAATTAACATCTAGCATAATTAACTTTCTTTACTTGATTATTTATTAATTAATGTAAGCATTTTATTATGTAAACTCTTATTAGCGCAGGCCAAGCATTGCCCATTAAAATTTTTAATGGTTATTTCATTCCCCTGCCAATCAGTTAAAACCCCACCACTTTCTTCGATTATAATTTTAACTGCAGCAATATCATAAAATTTTAAGTTAGCTTCTAAAATTATATCAATATGCCCATCAGCTAATAACCCATAGGCATATGCATCCCCACCGAAAGAGGTAAGGCTAACACTGTTGCATAATAATTCAAATTTTTCTTTTTCGTTATTGGTAATAAACATTAATGGAGAGGTAATATTTAATCTTGCATCAGCAATTTGCTCTTGTGTACTAGTTTTCATTTTTTTACCATTAAGCCAAGCACCATCACCTTTAACTCCAACGTATCTTTCATTGATTATTGGTTGATCAATTATTCCAGCAACTGGAGTATTACCCTCTAACAATGCTACTAATGTTGAAAAAATTGGTTTACCCGTAGCAAAATTGGCAGTGCCATCGATGGGATCAATTACCCAGGTATACTGATTTGAATTAGAATCATTTGCATATTCTTCACCAATAATCGAATGTGTTGGATAATTTTGTTTAATCCAGCCCCTTAAATTACGTTCAATTTCAAGATCCGCCGCTGTTACTGGAGACTTATCCAATTTATAACTAATATTTATTTGTTTACGAAAATATTTACTCGTAATTTCTGCGGCTAAATCAGCTAATTGTATTACCGATAAAAATAATTCATCTTTATATACTTTATGCATTTTAAAAACCTAGTTATTATATTAATTCATAATTATACCACTAGCACTAATTGTTATTTTAAATTTTAAATTATTTCACAATATAATGGTATAATAGTACAAATTATCTGTGGAAAGTAAGTATATGACAAATCGTTACGCTAAAAAAAATCTAGCTAGTTCTTTCATTGCCACCAGAAATATTCATTCAGGTACCATACCTGATCCATATACTGGTGCCATATTGCCTCCAATTTATCAAACAGCTACATATGCTTTAGATGAAATTGAACAACATAAAGGTTATACCTATTCAAGAGTATCAAATCCTGGTGTTACAATGCTAGAGAATCGTTTGGCTGGAATTGAAGATGCTTTAGGTGCCATTTGTTTTGCCACAGGAATGGCTGCTACTACAACATTACTTTTAACATTTTTAAGTAAAGATGACCATTTGATTTGTTCTGATGTGGTTTATGGTGGCACAGTTAGATTAATTGAGCAATTATTAAATAAATATGGAATTCATGCTTCATTTGTTGATGCTTCTGATCCTAATAAAGTAAAGCAAGCTATCAAAAAAAATACCAAACTTATTTTAATAGAAACCCCAGCTAATCCCACACTTAAATTAAATAATATTAGTAAAATATCAAAAATTGCACAGGAACATAAAATTCCAATAGCTGTTGATAATACATTTTTAACTGCATCTATTCAACAACCGCTAAGACTTGGTGCTGATATAGTTTTATATTCGACCACCAAATATATCGATGGACATAATGCAACAGTTGGCGGAGCTTTAATTAGCAACAATAGTAAGATGTTAGAAGATTTTGATTTTAATCGCAAAACCGTCGGTTCAATTCAATCCCCTTTTAATGCCTGGCTAATTTTACAAGGGGTTAAGACTCTTGATTTACGGATGAAACAACACTCAGAAAATGCCATTCAAGTGGCAAGTTTCTTAGAAAATCATAAAAAAGTTAGTCAAATATTTTACCCAGGATTAAAATCATTTCCACAGTATGATCTAGCACAAGAACAACATATGGGAGGATATCATGGTGGTATGTTATGCTTTGAAGTAAATGGTGGAATGGATAAAGCAATAGAAGTTATGAACAAAGTTACTCTATGCACATTAGCTGAAAGTTTAGGTTCAGTTGAAACATTAATTACTCATCCTGCAACAATGACTCACAAACCAATTGAGCCAAGTGTAAGACAAAAAATAGGTATTAGTGATGGTTTAATTCGTCTTTCGGTAGGATTAGAACATTATAAGGATATAATCAATGACTTAAATCAGGCACTTAAATAAAGTAGTAAAACGATGAAATGGTTAAAATATATTATTATTGGTTTTATTTTATATGTTCTATATC
>JAPJMP010000155.1 GCA_026461645.1 Burkholderiales bacterium | reverse complement strand
TATCTACCGATTTAATTGATGGAGTTAAAGCCGGTATTATTGTTGCCTTCGTTATTGTTGGAATTAGAATGCTGCAAACTAAATCATCGGTGAAACTATGGACCAATGAAAAAGTTTTACGCGTTGAGTTAAGTGGTGATATGACTTTTTGGTCATTTGAAAAAATTAATAAACTTAAAACATATATTATTAATCAGAAAAAATTAAAAGTTGCAATTTTTGAATTTATTCAGTTACGCGGCATAGATTCAAGTGGTGCACTACATCTAATTAATTTAGCCAAAGAATTAAATGGGAATATGATTAAAGTTATTTTTAATGGCCTAGATCAACAACAAGAAAAAGTGTTTCAATTAGCTGAACCAAGCGGCAGTAGTTACATTAAAACTAACAATGAACGCGAAATTAATACTCAATTAGAATTATCTGGAATTGAACATCGTGCAAATGAGATGCTAAAACATAATATGGCTAAATTTTTAGACCAATATGCAGCTAATGCAAAATTACTCCATGATATTTTAGAAAGTAAACCTAAGCCACATACATTAGTAATTGCTTGTGCTGATAGTAATATTTCTGCTGAATCTCTATTTGCTGTTGGCTTAGGTGAATTATTTGTGATTAAAAACCTTGGCAATTTAATTCCCCACTATGATTCGCAACAATTGGCTAATGAAACAAATACCATCGAGTATGCTTTACAGGAATTAAAAATTCGTAATATTGTTATTTGTGGTCATGCTCAATGTAAAACGCTTAAGTCGGTAATTGATTCATCTTCAAATGACAATTGTAACTGGAATAAAGCTGCTAAACAAGAGTTGCAAGCTTATGTGGCTAGCAATAATAATATTAATTTAGAGCAATTGATTCATGCTAATATTTTACAACAAATGCAAAATTTAACTACTTACCCACTAGTTCAAGAGTTATTAGCCAACAAGGAATTAACTATTTGTGCGTGGTTCTATGATATCCATAATTTAGCCATTTTAGAATGGAATGGAAATAACTTTGTACCAATAACACATAATTAAAGGAGTTGAAGTGAGTTCTAGAGTTTATTTTGATACCAAATATTTAAAAAATGAATTAGCACCAATATTTAAGCAAGAATTTTTATTAAATGATATTTTATCTGGAATTGTGGTAGCGTTAGTGGCTATTCCTTTGTCATTAGCTGTGGCAATTGCATCTTCAGTCACTCCGGAAGTTGGTTTAATTTCTGCAATTATTGGTAGTATTATTGCAGCAATTGTAGGAGGTTCAACTTTAGCAATTACTGGCCCGGCAATCGGTATGACAGTTATTATTGGGCAGACAATTCAACAATATGGCTTGAGTGGGCTATTAGTTATGGGAATAATTTGTGGTATTCTACAAATTATTTGTGGTGCTTTTCAATTGGGGCGATATACAAAATTAATTCCAGAACCAGTGGTTTCAGCTTTTATTGCTGCTTTGGGTATTATAATTTTTGTTGGGCAATTGCCACGTGCCTTACAACTGGATAGTATCAGTGGTTATAATGTTTTTACCACCTTAAAAGATATTTCATTAGTATGGCGAGAAATCCCAGGTAATGTGTTTTATATAATTGCACTCACAATGCTGTTGGTATTTATCTTACCTAAACTTATGAATAAAGCATTAGGTTTTTTAATTGCGTTGCTGATTCCTTCAGCAATTGTTTATTTTACCCATATTAACCATATAAGTTTTGTCACAGCTTTACCACATTCATTACCTTATCCAATTGTACCTGATTTTAGTCATATTAATAATTGGAGTGATATTATAATCAGTAGTTTTATAATTTTTACAATTGCCTCGTTGGAGTCATTATTATCTGCCAATGCGCTTGATAAATTAGTTAAAACTAGAGTGCCGCATAAACCTAATCAAGAATTAATCGGTCAAGGTCTAGCTAATTTTTTTGTGGCAATTTTTGGTGGTATTCCAGTAACAGGAGTAATTGCACGCTCTACGGTTAATGTCAGTGCTGGAGCAAAAACACGCCGCTCAGCGATTGTTCATGCCATAGCGATTGTAATTATAATTTACTATACTCCGCATGTTATCGAGAATATTCCAATTCCAGTTTTAGCCGGAATTTTGCTAGCTGCGGGTTTAAGCATGATTCGTTTTTCCGATATAGTTAAATATTGGCAAGCGGATAAATTAGATTTATTTATTTATTTTGTAACATTGATTGCTATCCTAAGTAGTGATTTAATTTCAGGAATAAGATTAGGAGTGTTATTGGCTATTGCTATTACAGTGATAAAACTTTTGGCCACCAAATCCAATGTTCAACTATCCACAAATAAAACGGTAGTTAGAATTGGCTTAAGTGGTAATTTATCATTTTGGTCGTTTGATATTTTAGGTGATATTCAAGAAAAAATTTTGGATAACAATTTAATTAAATTTGTAATTTTTGAGTTTCAAGGGGTGCAAAAAATAGACACTAATGGTGCCAGGAATTTAATAGATATTAGTCGGGAAATTAGTTCGCACCAAATAGTAGTAATTTTACATGGAGTAAGTGATGAAGGGAAAAAAATCTTAAATTCAGTTAGCGACAATCAATCTTCAATTAGATATACGATTACGGAGAATGATATTAAATTGTTACTGCAAGATAATGGCGTTGAGTATCAAACTACAGATGTCATTAAACATGGAATATCAAAATTTTCAACCCGTTTTGCTCAAGAAAATAAACAATTAATTAGTACTTTAGCGCAGGGGCAAAATCCACATACCTTGCTAATTACTTGCTCCGATAGTAGATTAGATCCTAATGCTTTCTTTTCGTCTAATTTAGGTGAGTTATTTATTGTAAGAAATGTTGGAAATGTGGTGCCTAAATTTAGCAGCAGCAATTATCATAGTGAAATTGCCGCGATTGAATTTGCTATTGGTGCTTTGAATATTAGAAATATTGTTTTATGTGGTCATACCGAGTGTGGCGCCATTAAAGCATCCATTGCTAACTTTGCTACTAACACACATTCGGGATTAGACAATTGGTTGCAATTTATAAAAAATGGATTTGGTCAAGTTATACCAGCAAATGCGAATGAAGGAGCCAAAATTAACTTGATTAATCAAATTGTTAATTTGCAGACTTATCCTTTAATTAAAAATTTACTTGATAATAAACAGCTGACAATTACTGCTTTAATTTACGATGTTCATTCTGCAACTATGCTTGAATGGAATGAAAACTTACAGCAGTTAGTACCGATTTCAAATTAATTGGTGCAATTTAAATTGTTTTAAATAATGAAGAAAAGCTATAGTTTGAATAATAATCAGGACTAAACTCGAACCAAAGCATAAAATTAAAGTTCCACTTAAATGATAATAGCTTACCACCAGCATAGTTAATGCCGCAAGTAAGATGCAGTATGTTATTTTAAGTATAGAAATAAATTTTAGGCTACTTTGATTGTAAAATAATAAAAAATTAGAAAATAGCGGTTCAAAAATTGCGATTAGACTTTCAGACAGCATGAGCAAAAGCATTAAATTATAATAATGGGTTAAACCAAAATGAGTTAAATATATTTGTCGCAGTTCAATAATTGCAACAACAATTGCGGCTACTGTAATTAAATTGAAAGCGATAAATTTTGCAATATATTGTCTTAATGCTAAATAGTTATTATAGGCAATATATTTAGCTATTACAGTTTGGCTAGTTTGCTTCGATAGTTTACGTATAATATAAATAAACCCAATAATTCCAAACACATAAGCAAATTTAGTCACATCATGGGAATTAGGGGAGAATATTTTGATAATTATGATTAGTAGAAAGCGTAAATTAGCCTGCAACGAAGATAATGTAAAAAACTTTATATCTAATTTCCATGTTTGATAAAGTTCCTCACTGGATTTATTTACTTTACTAATTTTGGGTAGGATAAAAAAAATTACACAGAGCACCGGAATACATGAGCATAATAAGTAATTTAAAAAGCTAAAAGTTATAAAATTATAGACTAGATTGTGTTGCTGATTGATGCTGAAATATATAATATGAGTTTTACTAATATAAACCAAGAAAATCTGCAATAAAATTCCCGCAATTGCCGTGCAATATATAGTTTTAATATAATTGTAAGCGCGAAGAAATGCGGTAAAATAATTAGCAATTAGCATAAAAAAAATAATAAACAAGAACAGGCCACCAGGATCATAATAATGGCCCCAGTTATAATTAATTTGATTTAAATGTGCTTGAAAAAAAAACCAATCAAGTACAATGG
>JAPJMP010000154.1 GCA_026461645.1 Burkholderiales bacterium | reverse complement strand
TTACTTATTACTTTTTACGTCTTTTTATAAAATTTATTGAAATTATAAGAACTAGAATGATTGCAACTATAGATAAAATTAAAACCTCACTTTTTTTAACCACGCTAATTACATAATCAATATCATAAGCAAATAAGTAACCCATATAAACCCATACCGGAACACTAATTAATGCGGCAGTACCATCCATTAAAATAAATTTTAATAAACTTACCTTATGACTTATTCCAGAGATAATAAAAATAGGTGCTCTAAGTCCGGGTAAAAAACGCGCAATAAATAATACTTTATCTCCATAATGCTTAGCCTTTTCCTGTATTTTGGCATAGTTTTGTGGAGTAATCACATGTTTTAATCCAGGGACTCTAGTCACACTAGGCCCTAAATATCGCCCCAATGAAAACATAACCCCATCACCAAGTAATACTCCAGATAAAGTAACAATAATCATTGTTTGTACGTTCAGTTCATAAGGAGTACCGCGCGATAATGCACAAATAATTCCGCCTGCGACTAAAGTAATATCTTCAGGAATAGGAATACCAAAACCACAAGCAACCAAAACACAAAATACAGCAATATAACCATATTCAGTAAAAAAGGTGAGTAAATGAGATAAAATTTCCATTATTAATTAATACCTAGAAATTAACTTATGAAACCAAAGTTTGAGCAATTTTATTCGCCCATAATTCTGCATCTTTTTTATTCTGAGCTTCAACCATAACTCGAACTAATGGTTCAGTACCACTTGGTCTGACAATTATTCTGCCCTTATCACCAAGTTCTGCTTCTGCTTTGACAATTATATCTTGAGTTAACTCACGCCAGTGCATATGCTTTGAATTAAGTTTTACATTAATCATAGTTTGGGGATAATCTTCCCAATCAATAATGTCCTTTAAATTTTTATTTAATTGAATTATTGCCGCCATAACTTGAAGTGATGATATTATTCCATCACCAGTTGAATGCTTGTCTAAGCATAAAATATGACCTGATGCTTCCCCACCTAAACTCCATTTATTTTTATTAAGTACATCCAATACATGTCTATCACCAACTTTAGCACGACATAATTTTATATTTAATTGCTGTAATGCTTTTTCCATTGCCATATTAGTCATAACCGTACCGACAATACCTGAAGGAGCAATATTTTGCTGCAATTGATTTTTTAAAATAGCATAGATTAATTTATCACCATTATAAACTGTACCACTACTATCAACAAATACAACTCTATCGCCATCGCCATCAAAGGCAATGCCATAATCTGCTTGCTCTTGTAATACTGTTGCAATTAATCCATTTGGATGCGTAGAACCACATTCAAAATTTATATTTTTGCCATCAGGCTGACAGGCATAACGAATCACCTGCGCACCCAATTCTCTAAATACACTTGGCGCAACTTTATAGGTAGCACCATTAGCACAATCTAAGACGATTTTAAAACCATTTAGTGTTAATTCTTTAGGAAAGGTATTCTTACAAAACTCAATGTAGCGCCCACTAGCATCTTCAATTCTTCTTACCTTGCCAATATTCTCCGCCATAATCATTTCATTATCTAATTCATTCTCAATCGCAAGTTCAATCTCATCAGCGAGCTTTGTCCCTTTATTGGAAAATATTTTAATTCCATTATCGTTAAATGAATTATGCGAAGCGCTAATTACCACCCCTGCAGATAAATGTAAGGTATGCGTTAAATAGGCAATTGCTGGGGTTGGAATAGGTCCAGCCATATACACATTAACTCCGGCATAATTAAATCCAGCACTCAAACTTGATTCAAATAAATAACCAGATAAACGCGTATCCTTTCCAATTATTACACTTGTTTCCTTGCCATATTTACCTAAAATTTTACCCACGGCATAACCAAAAGAAAGTGCAAAATCAGGGGTAATCGGATATTTACCAACAACACCGCGGACACCATCCGTACCAAATATTTTTGTCATATTGAAATACTTACTTTACAATTTACAACAATAAACCACTATTATCAGTATTGGCCTCACTCATTGCCGGTTTAACATCTTCGGTCTTACCCATGATAATATCAATATCTTTCATATCTATGGTTTCTTTATCCATTAACATCGTCACCATTTTTTCTACTTTATCTTTATTATCATTTAAAATTTGTTTTGCCAGACTATATTGCGTTTCTAAAATTTTGCGTATTGTTTCATCTATTTTTTGTAATGTCGCTTCCGAAACATTTTTATGCGTAGTTATACTGCGTCCTAAAAATACTTCAGATTCATTTTCCCCATATATTACTGGCCCTAATTCAGATGTCATACCAAAGCGAGTAACAATTTTTCGTGCCAAATCGGTAGCGCGTTCAAAGTCATTGCTGGCCCCAGTTGTCATTTGATGCGTAAATATTTCTTCAGCTACGCGACCACCAAACATTATTGCTATTTGATCTAATAAATAATCTTTAGTATAAGAATAACGATCTTCTTCAGGTAATTGCATCGTTACACCAAGAGCTCGACCCCGCGGAATAATACTAACTTTATGCACTGGGTCAGAATTAACTAACATCCGCGCTACAATGGCATGACCTGATTCATGATAAGCCGTATTTCGCTTATCCTCCTCTTTCATCACCATACTACGCCGTTCTGCACCCATGATAATTTTATCTTTGGCATCTTCAAAATCTTTCATGTCAACTAATTTTTTGTTTCTACGTGCAGCAAACAAAGCCGCTTCATTAACTAAGTTAGCTAAATCAGCCCCAGAAAAACCAGGGGTGCCACGCGCAACTACATTTTCATCAATATCAGATGCTACTGGAACTTTTCTTAAATGTACATTTAAAATTTGTTCCCGCCCTTTAATATCAGGGAGTGGAACTACAACTTGGCGATCAAATCTACCTGGACGCATTAATGCAGGATCAAGTACATCTGGGCGGTTAGTTGCGGCAATTATAATTACGGTTGTGTTAGTTTCAAAGCCGTCCATTTCAACTAACATTTGATTTAACGTTTGTTCTCTTTCATCATTACCACCACCAAGTCCAGCTCCACGTTGCCTACCTACAGCATCAATTTCATCAATAAATATTATTGCTGGAGCACTTTTTTTCGCTTGTTCAAATAAATCTCTTACTCTAGAGGCCCCAACACCAACAAACATTTCAACGAAATCTGAACCCGATATACTAAAAAATGGCACACTTGCTTCACCAGCAATAGCTTTAGCTAATAAAGTTTTCCCGGTTCCTGGAGAGCCGCTAAGTAAAACACCTTTGGGCACATGACCACCTAAATTTTGATATTTGCTCGGATCTTTCAAATAATCAACAATTTCCATAACTTCATTTTTTGATTCCTCACAACCTGCAACATCTCTAAATCTAATTTGATTTTCTTTTGGATCAATTACTTTTGCCCTACTTTTACCAAAACTAAATACTCCACCAATACCACCACCTTTACCACCTGAAGCACCACGCATGAAATAAATCCACACACCGATTAATAACAGCATCGGAAACCAAGAAACAAAGATACTCATAAGCAAAGACTCATCTTGTGGTTTTGCACTAAAGTTAACTTTATTTTTAATTAAATCATTAACTAGTTCAGGATCTACCGGAGCGTAGGTGGCAAATTTGCTACCATCTTTTCTTTCACCTTTAATCCATTGACTTTGTTTTTGGCCAACTTCGATAACTAAACTTTTTACTTGGCCATTTTCTACTTCATAGATAAACTGCGAATAAGGTATATTATTCTTACTCTCGCTTTGATCATTAAATTTGTTAAATACTATCATTAGTCCTAAACCAATAATAACCCAAATTATCAAACTTTTAAAAATATTTCCATTTCGCATAGTTTATTCC
>JAPJMP010000153.1 GCA_026461645.1 Burkholderiales bacterium | reverse complement strand
CATTAATATTTCTATTCAAAATTTATTTTATGAAAATATTAAGCTTGCTACGGCTAAAGTCATATTGATTAATTCCGGTAACAATTTAATTATAGAAAGTGGGAATATTATTGGCAATACAACCAATACCACTTTTAGTGGAGTTAATTATTGCATTGAATGTGGCCCAGATAAAGCTTTTGTAAATTTGGATATTAATATGCAGTTAAATGATATCGGTAAAATGGTAACTAGCTTAGGTTATCCAAATTTAGTTGCTGGTGGAACAGGTAAATTAAATGCAAATTTACAATGGAATGGTAAAATTCAAAATTTTAGTTTAGCAAATACAATTGGCAGCATTAATGCTAACTTTAAAGATGGTAAGCTTTTAAAAGTCAGAACAGGTAATTTTTTAGGTGAAATTATTGGCCTAATTAATTTACAAACAATTACTAGTTTAGCCCATTTGGATTTTACGCATGCTGTATCCAATGGTTTTTACTTTTATTTACTAAAATTCAACGCTTATATTTTTAACAATGTATTAAATATAAAATCACTATACATGTCAGGACCTTTAGCTAATGTTTATTTATATGGCACCATAAATATAAACAATGAAGCAATTGATGCCTACATGAGCATAGTTCCTAAAGTTAGTGCGGGAATTGCTGTTGGTGCTGCTGCAGCAACTTTAAACCCATTAGTTGGAATAGCCGTATATATTGCAGAATGGGTATTAGATCAACCATTTAATAAGTTGCTTTCATTTTCTTATCATTTGACCGGTAATTTAAAACATGTTAATTTAACTAAAGTAAATATTTCACAACAAATTATTAATAACATTAATTCCACCTTAACCTTGGATGGAAAGTAAAATGACTAATTCAATTAAAATTGCTGCAATTCAAATGGTGTCAAGTTCATGTTTAGATGAAAACTTATTAACTGCACAAAAATTATGCATAGAGTCAGTGCGCCAAGGTGCAGAAATTGTTGTCTTACCTGAATATTTTATATATATTGGTGAAGCCAATAGTCGTGAAATATATGAAATTGCAACTACAACTATTCAAGAAAAAATTTTGTCTACCTTGTCTAAGCTTGCAAAAACACAAAAAGTATATATTGTTGCCGGATCAATTCCAACCCAAGATATTACTAGCGATAAATTATTTAATACCTGTTTTGTTTTTAATTCAGCGGGGAAAATAGTTTGTCAGTATAATAAGATTCATACTTTTAAATATCAGTCTTCTAAATTAAAATTTGATGAAGCAATTAATTATAGTAACGGCGATAAAGTTGTGGCTTTTAATTATAAAGGCTTTAATCTTGGATTAGCAATTTGTTTTGATATTCGTTTTCCTGAATTATTTAGACAGCTATTAGGCGTAGATGCTTTTATTATTCCAGCAGCTTTTATATCTGAGACTGGACAAGCTCATTGGGAAACTATTCTTCGAACTCGCGCCATTGAAAATCAGTGTTATGTAATTGCCTCAGCTCAAGGTGGAACACATAGTAATGGACGAAAAACTTATGGCCATAGTTTAATTATTAACCCATGGGGTACTGTTGAACACTTAGTTGCAACAGGAGAGGGAGTTATAATTGGATCTATAAATAAAGATAAAATAACTCAAATTAGAACACAATTACCGGCAATTGATTGTTGTAAATTACTATAAAGCTTGAGCTATTACATCAATTGGATGCGATATGTCTTTATTGGTGATTAACTTTGCTTGACTGCGACATGAAAATCCTGTAGCAAGAATATTGTCACCGCCATTAATATATTGTGCCCAATTATCAGCAAACAATTTATGTGATGCTTGCTCATTTCTCCTTTGATAGCCATAGCTTCCAGCCATTCCACAGCAACCAACAGCATGAACTTTAACTTCACTAGCAAAACATTGAAAAATATTATTCCAATAAGCCAACTCCTTAAAAGCCAATGCCTGCTCACTACAATGCGGAAGTAAATTATATATGGGTTTCAACTTAAGATTAAGACGTTTTAATTTATCTAAATTATTATGCATAAATTCCGCAATAGATAAAACAGCTCCATCTAATTTAGCATCACTATATTTTAAAAACTCATCTTTAAACATTAAAGTAAAAGTGTTTTCCAAAGCAATAACAGGTATTTGCTGCTTAAAGACAGAATTAAGCACTTGGGCAACTTTATTCGCGTTTTTATTGAACTGATCTATTGCACCATTAACAATTAGAGCCTTTCCAGTAATCATTGCTGGAGTAAGATAAACTTTATATTCTAAATGGTTTAAAATAGTAATAAAATTTATTAGCTGCTTATTTTCCACGTGTTGTGAAAATGAATCAACAAAAATAACAACGGTATTTGTTTCTAAGTTTATATTAGGCGTATAAATACTTACAAGTTTAAGCTTAATTAATTTATTAAGTTGCAGTGGCTTAGCAATTGATAGAAATGAATTAAAGCCAAATTTGGGTAACAATTTGAATTTAAAAATAAAATTTGCCACTAATCTTACTTTAGCTAAATAGCTAAGTATATGCTCAATATAAGTATTAATAAATTGATTAATATTGCGTGCTTTATAATGTTGATGATAATAATTTAAAAATTTGGTTTTTAAATCAGGAATGCTAACCTGAACTGGGCATTTACTAGCACAAGCTTTGCAGCCAAGGCAACCATCCAATGCACTCATAGCAAGATTTGCTACAAATCTATCTTCTGTACCAGGCATACTTTTATTCTCGGATAATTTTCTTAGCCACTCTTTAATTAACATGGCACGCCCTTTAGGCGAATGAACCCTATTCCCTGTGGCTTTATATGAAGGACACATAATGTTTTTTTGATCTTGATTAAAACATGCAGCATTTCCATTACACCATATTGCACCTAAAAATTCTTGCTGCAGCTTATTATCAATCTTTTCATCTAATTCACCACGCATTGTAATTTGGTCAATTTTAAATAAATCATATTTAGTAATATCAGGAACAGCTATTTTGCCTGGATTAAATTGATTTTTTGGATCAAATAAAGCTTTAATTTTACATAATATTGGATATAGAATTGGACCAAATATTTCTGGTACAAATTCACCTCTAAAGCCTTTTCCATGTTCACCCCATAACACCCCGTGATAGCGCTGCAACAACTTATTAACTGCGGTTGTAATTTGTCTAATCTCTAATCTATCACTACTATTTTGCATATTTAGTGCCGGCCTAACATGAATACACCCTGCATCAACATGACCATAAATGGCAAATTCCAACTGCTTATCTGCTAGAACCTGTTTTAAATCTTTAACGAAGTTAGCTAAATTTGCTGGAGGAACTATAGTATCTTCAACAAATGCTACTGGTTTTCTTAAACCAGGAATTTTTCCGACTAAGCCAACGGCTAATGACCGAATTGACCATAAAAGGTTAATTTGATCTTTTTCTGAAACCACAACATATTGCATGTTCTTATTATATAAATATAGTTCTAATTGCTGAATCTTATCCAATAATTGTTGCTTATCATTAGCCACAAATTCAATAAAGTTTGAAATATATGCTTGATCTGTAATTTTTAATATTTGTGAAATTTGCGACCATTGCGGTAAAGATTGAGCACTATTTTGTACTTTTTCATCAACGGCTTCAATTGCTGCTGGTTCAAACCGAATTAATTCTTCAGCTTCAACTAAAGCATCAATAAAATTATTATAGTGAACTACTACTAAGGCTTTAAATTTAGGAATAGGCGTTAAATGTAATTTAGCTCCAGTTACTAAAGCTAATGTTCCTTCGCTACCGGCTATAAGTTTAGCTAAATTAAATTGCTCCTGTTGATAACACTCTCTAATATTGTAACCTGACAACGCTCGCTTTAATGGAATAAAGCGTTTTTGAATTTCATCTTGAAAACTAGAGATTAAATTAATAATATTATTATATAACTCTTGTTCTTTAACATTGGCTATTGTATTTATATCAATTTTCTCACTTGAGAAAGAATATCCATCAGCTAAAACCAAATCCAGTTGTAAAACATGATCTGATGTTTTACCATAAATTAATGATCCTTTGCCCGCTGCGTCTGTAGCAATCATTCCACCAATTGTTGCTCTATCAGCTGTTGACACATTAGGTGCAAAGAATAAATTATATTGCTGCAGATAATTGTTTAATTGTATTAATGAAATTCCAGGCTCAACTTTAATCCATTGTTCATTTTGATTAAATTCAATTATTTTATTCATAAACCGGCTAAAATCAATCACAATAGAATTAGTTAATGCCTGCCCATTGGTTCCAGTGCCGCCCCCCTTTGCCGTAAAATTTAGTGCTGTAAAACTTGGGTTACTTGCAACTTGCAGCAATAAAGCAACATCCTTGGTGTTTAATGGCTCAGCAATAGCCAATGGCAAAATTTCATAGATGCTATTATCGGTAGCATTAACTACTCGGCTGGACAAATCTGTCATAAAATTTCCGCTAAATCCAGCTTGTATCAATTGATTTTTATAAGTGGCAATTAAATTTTTCATTAAGTATTTTCTCGTGCAAATTGTTGCATAAACAAAATTAATGCTTCAACACCATTAACAGGCATTGCATTATATAAACTAGCACGCATTCCTCCGGCTAATTTATGCCCTTTTAAATTGAGTAAACCTTTCTCTTGCGCCTTAGTTAAAAAATGATCATTTAAATTATTATTTATTATATCAAATGGAATGTTAGCTCTAGAACGAATAGATTTATCTACTCCATTTACATAAAATTGACTATTATCAATATAATCATATAACATTCCACTTTTAATTAACGACTGCTTTGCAAAATATTCTACGCCACCATTTTCTTGTATCCAGTCCATCATTAAATCCATGATGTAAACAGGATAGACTGGAATTGTATTTTTGCATGAGTCATTCTCTTGCTGAACTTTGAAATTAAATATTTCTGGCGTAATTTCCATAGCTTGATCTAATAAATCGTTTCTTATTATTACTAAGGAGATTCCACTTATGCCTAAATTTTTTTGCGCGGAAGCAAAAATTATACCAAACTTTTCAACATCTAATTTATACATTAAAATGGAGGATGTAAAGTCAGCAACCACTGGTACATTATAAGGATTGTCAAACTCAATAAGTTCAACTCCATTAATTGTTTCATTAGGGCAATAATAAATATATGCCGCCTCTTTATTGTAGTTCCAGGTATTTTTATTGGTTAACTTATGCTGCTCTATTATATGATTATTATTTATTTGAATATAACGTTGGGCAAATTTACTTGCAAGCTCTGACCAAGAACCAGAAATAAAATAATCTGCAGTTGATTTTTTTTTACCCAAATTCATAGGAATAATACTAAATAATGCTTGAGCACCACCAGGCAGAAATAAAATTGAATAATTATTTGGAATATTCATAATTTTTTTTATTTTATCTTGCAATGAACTTAACATATTTTGAAAAGCTGATGATCTATGGCCAATTTCAAGTGGTGATATTGCAGTTTGATTAAAGTTTAACATTTCTGCTTGAGCCCGTAAAAGAACGCTGTGTGGCAACATAGCTGGACCTGGATTGAAATTAAATAATCGAGCCATTGTTAATTACCTTTATAATATATGTTAGAACTATATTGTAAACCTTTTAGTTTGTTTTGTTAATAATTTTTAAGAGGTAGTTATGAAAATTATTTTTATTGGAGGCGGTAATATTGCTGAAGCAATTTTTTCTCAATTAGGAAAAACTTATGCACATATTTTAGTCATTGATCATAATCAAATAAGAGCTAATTACATTAAACAAAACTATCCACACATAAATCATTCATTTGACTTTAACATTACTCCACAAAATGATGATGTAATATTTCTCGCTATTAAACCTAAAGATGTAGCAACTGCTTTATCTAATATTACCACCAATAATGCGCTAATTGTTTCATTAATGGCTGGCATTAAATGTGCCACAATTGCTAAATATTTAAATAACGACAATATTGTGCGAGTGATGCCTAACACATTATTGCAATTTGGCCATGGAACTTCAGGAATATTTTTTAGTCCAAGAATAAACTCTCAACAACAAGATGTTGTGCTTAAATTATTCTCAACTATGGGACATAATTATATTTTAAAGAACGAAAGCGATATCAATAATTTTACTGCCGTTGCCGGTAGCGCTCCTGCTTATGTCTACTACTTAATTGAAAACTTTATTGATATTACACAACAAGAATTTGGATTTTCTGCAGCAGAGGCTAAAGCAATTACACTGCAAATATTTAAAGGAAGTGTTATTGCTATAGAAAACTCACCACAGCAAACGGTTAGCGAATTAAGACGTAAAGTCACATCTCCCAATGGAACCACTGAAAGAGCAATTAATGTTTTACAAGAAAAAAAAATTGATGAAATTTTGGTACAAGCTATGCGCTCCTGTTATAATAGGGCAAAAGAATTAACCCAGTAACTAAAAAATTAACTTAAGGATTATACATTTGATTACAACATCTGCTAGCAATTTAATTCCGGTTGATTTACATTGTCATTCGACCAATTCGGATGGTGCACTAAATGTCATTCAGTTATTAGATCTAGTTAAATCTAATGGCGGCAAGTATATTGCTTTAACTGACCATGATACCGTTGATGGGATTAATGAAGCTAAAGAATATGCCAGCAAAATTGATCTTTGTTTTATTCCCGGAGTTGAAATTTCTGTAACCTGGGATAAAAATAATTTGGTTCACATTGTAGGACTAAACGTAGATCATACTAATAAAAATTTAATTAACAACTTAAATAATTTGCGCGACCATCGTTTAAATCGTGGTTTAAAAATTGCTGAAAAATTAGCAAAAGTAGGTATTCCTAATGCACTAGAAGGAGCAATGCAATTTTGCAGCAATCCTAAAGCTTTAAGCCGCACCCATTTTAATCGATTTTTAGTTCAAAATGGTTATGCTAAACCTGGCAAAGCTTTTGAAAAATTCTTGGCTCATGGTAAACCAGGTTATGTTGATCAAAAGTGGGCCAGCTTAGAAGATGCAGTAAGTTGGATTATACAAAGCGGTGGTGTTGCTGTAATTGCTCATCCTGCTCGCTATGGTTTTACTCGCAGCAAGTTAATTAGATTAATAAATGATTTCAAGCAAGCCGGGGGGCTGGGAATTGAAATAATAAGTTCTTCTCATTCAAGTGATGATATAATTCATATAGCTCACATAGCTACAACTGAAAATTTATATGGCAGTATTGGCAGTGATTTTCATAATATAAATGAAAGTTATAAACAAATTCTCGTTGGTATAAATCCGCAAATACCTGATAAATGCTTGTCAATACTAGATGTTCTTAAAATTAATATAGAAAACTTTAATTAACATGATAAAAATAAATCAACTTAAACATGTTCTATCTACCCGACAAATCGTAATGATGTCATTGGGAAGTGCAATTGGCACAGGCTTGTTTTATGGTGTAGGTAAATCGATACAGTTAACTGGTCCATCAATTCTATTATCCTATATTCTTGGTGGAATTGTTATGTACTTTATTTTACGAGCCTTAACTGAAATGTCGGTATACGAACCAAATGTAGGTTCATTTAGTCATTATGCACATAAATATTTGGGCAGTTGGGCCGGTTTTTTTTGTGGTTGGAATTATTGGTTTATGTACATTTTTGTATGCATGCTTGAATTATCTGCGGCTGCTTTTTATTTGCAATATTGGT
>JAPJMP010000152.1 GCA_026461645.1 Burkholderiales bacterium | reverse complement strand
AATATAATTCACTCAAAGTTACTTTTTTCAATACATAACAATGCCCACCAGCCCAAAACTTATTTGAAATAAAATTTACAAAACCACATGAATTGCCACCTTCACTAATTGTAATTGTATTTTCATTTGTATTAAATTTATTGATGTATCCTGAATATGTTATCCCTCCATTTAAAACTGGGTATTCTCCAGAACTTAACATGTTATGTTTACTCAATTGCTCCCCTTTATTTATTTCACAAATCTCCCCCAATCTTTTTTGTTCATATACTGGATATTCTTTTCCATTTTCATCTTTGAATCTAACTTTTTGACTGAAAATTTGCTGCATAATACTTTTTTTGAAAACTTTCTTCTGCTCTATTAACTGCTCTTGTTTGGTAATTGCATTATCCCAAGTAGATAATATTTCAGCGATTTTTTCTTGTTCCTTTATTGGTGGTAGAGGAATTTGAATTAATTCAATAGTTGATTTTGATAAACTTGGTACACCTGAAGCTTCATTATACTTTAGCCAATCAATACTTTGAAAGGTAAAATAAATAAATTTAGGTATTGTATTTCTAAATGAATGTGTATAAAATAACGTATCGACAGTCCAAAATTTATCAGTCAAAAACATTGGTTTATCTATTGTTCCCTTTCTTCCGATACATACACTATCACCTTCATAAAGGAATTTATCAACAGATAGCATATACCCCCCTGTGCCATAAACAGGAATATTACCATTATTTAAGTGTTTATAATCTTTTCCACTTCCTATTTTTAATATTTCATTAATTTTAATAACCTGCCAGTTTTCGGGAATAATTCCAACCTTCGTCTGCTTATATCCATTTGGTATTTGCTTAACCATGTCTATCACCTTTATTCAGTTCTTTAGATATTTCCTCTAATTCTTTTAGATCATCATTATTAGCTTGCTTCAATTCTTCATTTTGTCTATGTTTATCAAATAAATCATAACGGTCTTCAGCTAATTGTTTAGCTACATTTGCTCGTATTTTCCCAGCATGAGTTAATATTTTGCGCTCATTAAAATTTAGAAATGCATCAAGTTTTATTGACCATTCAGCCATAGTAATGGATTTACGTTTTTTTGCCTGATCTTCGGCATAATCAAGATACATCGTTACAATCCGATTAAGTTCTTCAACTTCTTCCTGAGAAAGATAGTTTTTAGCAATATCGACATCCATTTTTCTAACTTTTGAGCCTGTCCAAGAGGTTAAACCCATATTTGGTAATTTATGGTTGCTTCGATTAGCAACAATCTCAGCAGCAGTATTTCCAGTTACTGTCCAGAGCATCTTATTTTGAACTTTTTTAAAAAATAATTTTGCCTGACTACTATTTTTATTGTAATCAACTGCGGTAATGTAAAGATCTTTAATTTTCTGGTAAAAGCGTTTTTCTGATGCTCTAATTTCACGGATGCGGGCCAGCCATTCATCAAAATAATCCCACTGTGTAACCTGCTTCAGCCGCATATCATCCATTGCAAACCCCTTGATTAGGTAATCCTTGAGAAGAGTAGTTGCCCATTTTCTGAATTGTACTCCACGAGCTGAGCGCACCCTGTATCCTACAGCTAAAATAGCATCTAGATTATAATGAGCCGTATCATAAGATTTGCCATCTACAGCAGTTATCCGGAATTTCCGGATAACTGAGTTTTCGAGTAACTCATTGTCTGCAAAAATAGTTTTTAAATGTTCATTTATTGTTCGAATATCTCTATCAAATAAAACAGCAATTTCTTTTTGAGTAAGCCAGACAGTGCCATCAATTGCTTTTAAATTGACTTTGGTATTGCCATCCTCTGTTTGATAAATAATTAATTCGCTATTCATGTTATAAGCCTAATTCACTAAGATACTTATTCATTTTGATTTTAATTTCAGCAAGTTCAGCCTCTAATTTAGCAATATTAGTTTTAGTTGCTGCTAAATCAATAATCACTTCTTCTTCAAAAGTATCAACATAACGAGGAATATTTAAGTTATATTCATTTTCTTTAATTTCATCAAGTGATGCAATATGTGCATATTTCTCGACATTTTGGCGTTTAAGATAGGTATCCATTATTTTATTAATATGTTCACTCGTTAAGTTGTTTTGATTTTTACACTTTTCGAATTCATTACTAGCATCGATAAATATTATATTTTTATTCGCGCGATTCTTTTTAAATACTAGAATACAAGCTGGTATACTTGTCCCGAAAAATAAGTTTGCTGGTAATCCAATTACAGCATCGAGCAAATTCTCATCGATAAGTTTTTGTCGAATTTTACCCTCACTTGCTCCACGAAATAGTACGCCATGAGGGAGGACTACACCCATCCGACCATTCTCATTTAAACTTTGAATCATATGAATAACAAAAGCATAATCACCTTTACTTTTTGGTGGTATTGCATAATTACGAAAGCGTTTAAATATGTCATTTTCAGCTAATTCTGCTCCCCATTTATCCAAACTAAATGGCGGATTAGCTACAATTACATCAAATTTCATTAAATGATCTTTTTCTAGATGCAAAGGATTACCAATTGTATCAGCCCAAGCTATTTGAGCATCGTTTATCTCATGAAGATACATATTCATTCGACATAAAGAATGTGTTTGTCCATTTCGTTCTTGCCCATAAATAGCAAAATTACTATTCCCTACTTCTTTAGCTGCTTTAATTAATAACGAACCAGATCCGCAAGTCGGGTCATAAATTCTATCTCCTTCTTTTGCCATAACAAGCTTTGCTAATAAAGTCGACACCTCACTTGGTGTAAAAAACTCACCCCCCTTTTTCCCAGCATCACTGGCAAAATGTGCTATTAAATATTCATAACTACTACCAATAATATCAACATTCTCAAGTTTCGATGGACATAAATCTAATCTACTATCACTAAAATCTTCGAGTAAGTTTTTTAAAATACTATTACGTTCTTTAGTATCTCCCAATACTTGACGACTATTAAAATCAACATTTCTAAAAATACCTTCTAATTTCTCAATATTGTCTTCTTCAATCCTAGCTAAAGCTTTATTAATAATTTCACCAAGATTATCTGCCTCTTTATTTTTTAATAAATATTCAAAGGTGCAAGAATCATCAAGAATAAATTTTTCACGCTCAAGCGCGCGATTTATACGATCTATATCTCCGCTATATTTAGCACCAATTTGCTCACGTTTTTCTTTATAAAAATCTGATAGATATTTGACAAATAGCATACTTAAAATGTAATCTTTATATTGAGAGCTATCCATTGTTCCACGAAAAGTATCACAAGCTTTCCATACCACGTTATTGATAATGTCCTGAGTTGTTTTCATAGTTAAGCATCCTTATTATTTTTAATAAATATTTCAAAAATATTAGTATTAAGTTTGTTTTTTTCCGCAATCAATTTATT
>JAPJMP010000018.1 GCA_026461645.1 Burkholderiales bacterium | reverse complement strand
GCTTTAAATTCTTAGTCACAATTATTTTGCTATCCAAGCACATACCGAAAAGGTTTTATCATTTATAGCTAATTCCAAATGTTTGGCAAATGGAGTTTGCCTATTATTACAATATAGTATAATATTTTATTTGCAAGTTTATAGGTTGGGTTTTAGGTACGAACAAAATAAGATTATAGGTTTATCATCCTTAGAGACCAGTATTATATAAATTATGAGAAATTAAGAAAAACAAATAAAATACCAAACTTTAATTCAACTAAAATTAATTTTTATCCTATTTTTACCCCATTACGCATATTTATGATGCAATATGCGGGTTGTCTTTTGGCGAAAATCTCGAATAAATAATTAGAGCAATAACAACTAATGTCTGCTTTTAGCATTTTGCACAGTTAATTAGTTTTTATATTCTAACCATTTTTGCGCAATTTCAGCAAATATTTATATAGTTGAGCAATTATAATAATTTTCTGCGTGGAATAATAAAGGGAGTAGTTAAGTGTTAAAGGTTTTCTTAAAATATAGTTGTTGGTTGTTATTGTTAGGGTTAACTAATCACCTAATTTTAGCCCAAGATATGATTGGAATTAGTGAAGTTGATAGCATGCTCATGACTGGTAAAAATATTGTAGAAGTTGCAGCAAAATGGGGCGGAATTATTACGGTAGTTGGTTCTGCTCTTGCTTTGGGGAGTGGCCGACTAGAAGGGGCATTAGCCCAAACAATTTGTAAAATTTTTATTGTAATTGGTTTATTAATTGCTGCTTTTACATTTTTTGGTACGAAAGTTAGTTGGGGGTTTAATTTCTAAATTATGCAACAACAATTAAATAAAAAAATTATTCATAAATCATTATATAAACCAATTCTTTTTGTTGGTTGTGAGAGGGCTCCATTTACAATTATTATAACTATATGTGGAGTCTTTATGATGTTATTTCCCTCATTTATTATGTTTATAGCGGTAATAATATTTTATATGCTTAGTCTTATTGGTATTAGAAAAATTAATGAGGCTGATTCACAATTTTTTCAGTGTTTATATCGATACGTTAGGTTTTATCAAGATTATTATCCGGCAAATGCTTTTTATCCTGGCAGAGTTGATAAGCCTAAGTCATTGTTACATGATAAATTATTATGAAAATAACTAATAAAATATTTAGTAGTCGTGATTTTGGATTCTCTGATTTACTATTATATGCCAATATTATCGATGAGGGAATTATTGTGCAAACTGATGGATCCTTTTTAACTGCCTATTGGTTTCAAGGTGCAGATTTAGAAACATCTGCGGTAGAAGAGTTAAATATTATTACCAATTTGTTAAACAATGCTTTTAGCTTATTAGGATCTGGATGGATGTTTCATATTGATACAATTCGCCACACGGCCATCGAGTATCCTGATTCAAGCCGTTGTTTTTTCTCTCATGTCACGCCTAAATTTATTGATGATGAACGATCGCAATTATATAAACAGGAAGGGATTCATTTTGAAAATAGTTATGCACTCTGCTTTACCTTCTGTCCGGATATTAAATTAACTAGTTCGCTAAGAAATTTTTTTTACCCGAATAAACAGAGTAAATCCTATAATTTAGAATACTATTTGCCATTGTTTAAGCAAAAGGTAGATGAAATACAACAATTATTACTTAGTGCTTTAAATATGCAGCGGATGAATTCTCAAGATTTATTATCTTATATTTATTGGTGTATTAGTGGTGAAAAAATTAAATTAAGTTTACCTAAAAATGGCAATACAATTTTAAAAAATTATTTAGCCAGTCAGGACTTAATTGGTGGCGACAACCCTAAAATTGGAAATAATTTTATAAAATTAATTACCGTTTCTGGTTTCCCAAATGAATCTTATCCAGGCATTTTAGATGCCATGAATTATATAAATTTTGAATACCGTTGGAATACACGATTTATTTTTTTAAATAAAAATGAAGCAACTAAAATTATTGATCGTGTAGCCAATTTGTGGTATCAAAAACGAATAGGAACCATTGACACTTTGAAACTCTCATTGGCAATAGATTCACATATTAAAGTTAATAAAAACGCTGAATCAAAATACCAGGATGCAGAAGATGCAAAGTATATTAATGAAAGTGGAGAATCTAATTTTGGATACTACACCACTACTGTGATTGTGATGGATGATAACTATGATCAGGTTACACAAAAAGCAAATCAGATTCGCAATTTATTTACATCCCTTGGTTTTAGCAATCAAATTGAAAGATTTAACTCAGTGGAAGCGTATCTTGGTTCATTGCCTGGATATTCGTATGCTAATGTGCGTAAATGGATAATTAGTACACAAAATGTGGCAGACTTAATGCCCAATACAGCCATTTGGTCTGGCAGTAATTATCACCCGTGTGAATTTTATGGCAAAAATAGCCCACCACTTTTCTATGCCAAAACAACAGGAGCAACACCATTAAGGATTTCGCTTCATGTGCGCGATAATGGCCATACTTTAATTCTTGGCCCAACTGGTAGTGGCAAATCTACTTTATTAAATTTTATAGTAGCACAACATTTTAGATATCAAAATGCAACAGTTTTTATTTTTGATAAAAATAAGAGTTCGTTACCATTATGTTATGCCTGTGATGGTAATTTTTATGATATTGGAGATGATAATAACAATATTAATTTTCAACCATTGGCAAATCTTGAGACAGATAATGATTTTGATTTTGCCGCAATTTGGTTAGAAGAGTTGTGCAAATTAAATGGGCTTATGCATTTTAATGATAGCCATCGCCAGGCAATATATAAAGGACTAGAATTAATGCGCAATGCAAGTGATAAAAATCGGCGCACCCTATCTTATTTTCGCCATTTAGTACACGATTACGACAAAAGTATTGCCAATATTCTTGATAATTTTAGTCAAGAGCAAAGAACTGTTATAAATAATAGAATTAATTCTGGATTTATTGCAAAAATTTTTGATTCAAATAAAGGTGATGAAGCGTTGCTTCTAAATAATTTTAATGTGTTTGAAATGGGGAAATTAATGGAACTGGGTGATAAAGTTATTATTCCCGCAATTCGATATTTAATTCATATAATCTCAAAACAATTTTTAAAAGCAAAACCAACATTAGTAGTTTTTGATGAAAGTTTTATTTTTTTTAATCATCCATTGTTTCGGCAAAAAATCATTGAGTGGATAAAAACAGTACGTAAATTTAATGTGGCTATAATTTTTGCCACGCAGGAATTAAATGATTTATTTAAATTTGATGAATTAAGAAGTGCATTAAAAACAAATTGTGCCACTAAAATATTTTTACCTAATCGCAAAGCTACCACACAAGATATGTATGAACAGTATCGCGCAATGGATTTAAATTATAAGCAAATTGAATTAATTGCTAACGGCATTAAGGGGGAATATTTTTATTTAAGTGAAATGGGAAATCGAAAGTTTAATTTAGAACTAAATAGTAATGATGTTTCTTATGCTTTGATCGCCAAAACAAGTCATAAAGACATCATTAAGGCTATAGAAATATATAAACAGGACAGAGATATGTTTGTTTATAACTGGTTGCAATATAATCAAGTAAATCCGCAAAAATGTCAAAAATGGTTAGATTTTAAAGAGAATTGGGGGAAGATATGAGTAACAAAAACATTTTTTTACATAATTTAGAAAGTGGGTCGTGGAATGACCTTAGAAGTTATCATCGAGCAAATGAAGGAAGATGGCGAATAATTGCGATTATTACTATTATTGCTATGGGTATAGTTAGTATTTCGGCTATGATTATGATAAATCAAGATAAGCATAAAGTTATTGTTTTTGCTCAAGACGGTATGGGTAATTTAACTTTATTAGGTGTTGCAAATAAAAACTTAATAATTGACAACAAAATTGTCGCCCATCAATTAGCAAATTTTATTTATGCATTAAGGGAGGTGCCAGCGGATTTAGATTTAAAAAAAAGAAATATTAATTTAATTAAAAACATGATTAATC
>JAPJMP010000151.1 GCA_026461645.1 Burkholderiales bacterium | reverse complement strand
GATAATACCTTACAAAATGTTAATGCCGTATTACTGCCTAATTTGAATCAAACTATTACCAGTTTAAATTTAGCTTCACAACAATTACAGCAATTTTTAACTACCTTAAATCAAAATCCAGCAGTATTAGTTCGAGGTAAAACTGCATCACCTAAAGGTCCAGGAGAATAATAATGAATAATAAATCTTTAGTACTTGGTTCAAGCTTAGCGTTAATTTTAAGTTTAAATGCCTGCAGTATTCTCTCCCCTGTTCCCACTGCTGAGGTTAAACAATATCAAATTATTATTAATCAACAAAATGATAATAGTTGTCAGGCTAATTCTAGCAGTCCAATTTTACAAGTTGCTGCTGTTACGGTATTTAGCCCGTACGATTCGACTAATATGTACTATAGTCAAAAGCAGTATCAAGTTAATAGTTACGCTCAAAGCCAATGGGCTAGTTCAACCAGTAGTATGTATACTCAATTATTGACGCAAAAACTACAACAAAGTTGTATTTACAGTAATGTCATTAGTTCAGAATATGTGGCTAGTGCTAATTATCGTTTAGTTACTCAATTGACCGATTTAAAACAAATCATTACTAAAGATGGTGCCTCTATGCATCTTGGTTTTTATGCTCAATTAATTGATAATAAAACTAATAAAGTCATCATGAGTAAAAATTTTAGCGAAGAGATGAGTGTAACTCCTGATATTGCTGGCTACATTAATGGTAGTAATGTTTTAAGTGGTAAATTGCTAAACGATATTACAGCTTGGCTATCTTAAATCTTATTTGCACTGCAAAATAGTTTATCAGCAATAGTTAAATTAATTGTGCTATGATTAATTTAACTATTATTTTTTAAGGTAACTATTTTATGACAACATTAGATTTTAAAAAACTAGGCGTCGCTAATCCATTTAAAAAAAACATGCTAATTTTATCAATGGCAAATGGGAAAAACCAGTTAGCGGAAAATATTTTGCAAACATAAGCCCTATTACCGCTCAGGAATTTTGTCAAATTCCAAGATCTGATCACAAAGATATAACCCTAGCTCTTAATGCCGCACACAATGCCAAAGATAAATGGGCTGCAACTTCTGTTACTGAGAGATCTAATATTTTAAATAAAATTGCTGATGTAATGGAAGCAAATTTAAATTTACTTGCAGTTGCTGAAACGATTGATAACGGTAAGCCCATTCGTGAAACTACCTTAGCTGACATTCCTCTAGCCATTGATCATTTCCGTTATTTTGCCGGCTGTATTCGCGCGCAAGAGGGCTCAATTGCACAAATTGATAAAGATACAGTAGCTTATCATTTTTACGAACCTCTTGGTGTAGTAGGTCAAATTATTCCTTGGAATTTCCCGATATTAATGGCAACCTGGAAATTAGCCCCGGCTTTAGCAGCTGGTAATTGTGTGGTGTTAAAACCAGCAGAACAAACCCCAGCTTCGATTTTAGTGTTGATGGAGTTAATTCAAGATTTATTACCACCAGGTGTAGTTAATGTGGTTAATGGTTACGGCCTTGAAGCTGGAAAACCATTAGCATCAAGTGATCGCATTGCTAAAATTGCATTTACTGGTGAGACTACTACTGGACGCTTAATTATGCAATATGCTGCACAAAATATTATTCCGGTTACATTAGAGCTAGGTGGCAAATCACCAAATATTTTCTTTGAAGATGTCATGAGTGCTAATGATAGCTTTTTAGATAAAGCTTTAGAAGGTTTTACCATGTTTGCTCTAAATCAGGGCGAGGTGTGTACCTGTCCTTCACGTGCCTTAATTCAAGAATCAATTTATGACAAATTTATGGAAAAAGCTCTCAAACGCGTAGCTAAAATTAAACCAGGCAATCCATTGGATATGAAAACCATGATTGGCGCCCAAGCCTCGCTTGAACAATATGAAAAGATTTTATCCTATCTTGCTTTGGGTAAAAAAGAAAAAGCTAAATGTTTAATTGGAGGCGAGGCCAATAAATTACCAGGGCTACTTAAAGATGGTTATTATATTAAACCAACGGTATTTAAAGGGCATAATAAAATGCGCATTTTTCAGGAAGAAATTTTTGGACCAGTAGTTGCTGTAACAACTTTTAAAGATGAAAAAGAAGCCCTAAGTATTGCTAATGATACATTATATGGTTTAGGTGCTGGCGTGTGGACGCGTGATGGGGCTCGTGCTTTTAGAATGGGCCGCGAAATCAAAGCTGGTCGCGTTTGGACTAACTGTTATCATGCCTACCCTGCGCATGCGGCTTTTGGTGGCTATAAACAATCTGGTATTGGACGTGAAACGCACAAAATGATGTTAAATCATTATCAACAAACAAAAAACTTGTTGGTAAGCTATAACCCTAATCCATTAGGCTTCTTTTAGGCTTAAATAATGCTACAACGTGTAATTGCTACACCTAAAGCTTTAAAGTTAATTGCTAAATTAACGCAAGAGCATGGAGCATTGATGTTTCATCAATCAGGAGGCTGCTGTGATGGTAGTGCCCCGATGTGTTTTGTTCAAGGTGAATTTCAAGTAGGCCCTGCTGATGTTAAACTTGGCACTATTGGCGGGGCTGATTTTTTTATGAGTAAAAGCCAATTTGAATATTGGCAACATACTCAATTAATAATTGATGTAATTACTGGTAACGGCGGCATGTTCTCACTTGAAAGACCTACTGGCTTAAGATTTATTACACACTCACGCTTATTTAGTGATGATGAGATCAAAGAAATCGCTCCTGTTGAAGAATGCTTTTTTTGATTACCTGCTGTGGTGATTGTTGTTACATATCTTTATTTAGCACAATTGTGTGGAATTATTAATGTTATTCAGTAATAACTTGTAGTGCACAATAATTTATGACATTGTATTTTATTACACATAATCTCTAAGGAAATCAATCACCCTCGTATATGCCACACTATGTTAATTTGTAACTCTAGCTGATATTAAAGAATTAATTGAAATTTTTCAATACCTTAACTAATATTTTTATGCAATATTCAGGTTAACTTCTTGGATGATATTTTGTATGCTTCGAGACGATTTTAAGGCATGTGGCGCAAAAATTTTATTTCTAGTTAAAAATAGCAGTTGTTTATTATTACAAACAGCATTTTTTATACTTTTTACCGCTGCCACAAGGACAATACTCATTTCTTCCAATTTTATCTTGCTTACTGCCGCTCACATTATTTACACTATCAAAATATTCATCGCTATCATGAAAACATGCCCACCAACTCATACTATCAGCAGCTCTTTTAATAGAGCCATAGTTGTTTGTTAATCTTTGATGAGAATATGCTGAAGATGCAATATCAATATAGTTTTGCATGCTAATATATCCTGTATCTACGATTCCAAATTCAAAGATAGTTTGAATTTTATTATCCAAATCAGGATTTTGAGGTGATAACTCACTTATACGCGCTATTAAGGCCCCCATTAAAAAACCACATTGTTTAAAAATATCATTGTCCAAGAGTGTTTCTAAGTAAATAAGTACATCGTTTCGATCTAGTTTAGCTTCCGCTACTAAACCTAGTAGTGATTTTATAGCAGTATCTCTGGCATACATATATATATTTGGTTTTTCTATAACTGACTTAATACCAATTAAATTTCCGTCGTATAACGAAGTGAGTATATTGCTATATCCTTCAGTGATAGAATCACCAATTAAACCCTCAATGGAATCTTCAGGCAGTTCAAGAATTTTTAGAGCAATTGGAAAAGCTTTAACTTCCCTAAATTCTGCTAGTATAAATAATGCATAGATGTGTCCAATATATTCCGTCTCAAGAGTTCTGTGATTTTCATACGCATAGGTTAGCATTTCTAGTAATTTTGGTATTATTTCATCTCGATTAGCTATTGCCATCTCAACAAATTGTTTTGGGTATGGTTTACTGAAATACGTTAGTTCTTTTATAATGGTTTCAATTAAACTATTATTAGCAGTTATTGTTTGGCTAGATTGACTCATTATTATCTTTCTATTTTTATGCTTATTTTATGAACAATAAAAGTATAATTTTATTATATTCATTACCTTATGTTACTCATTACCAATTGCTCTATTCTTCTAGTTCTGTGTATTTAAATTTCCAAAGTATATAATTAACTGAAACTGTCAAGCCAATTATATAAAAATAACCATCTAACAAATCAATGTTTTTAAAAGCTAAATTTTATTAGAATTAATTTTTATTCAATTTTTACCCACGTATACATAG
>JAPJMP010000017.1 GCA_026461645.1 Burkholderiales bacterium | reverse complement strand
TAAAATAACAAACTTTACCATATATATTTACACAGATAAATTCACTTATGTTTATTAATATAAGTTAAAATTAAGTGCTTAAAGATTTTACAAGGAGTTAATATGTTTTCATGTGAATATACTATATCAATTAGAGACATGGTTTATGGTCATCATACTGATCACATTGCAATACTTGGTTATTTGCATGAGAGTAGAGTTAAATTCTTAAAATCATTAAATGTTAGCGAATTAAATGTAGATAATCAAGGCACAATTTTGATTGTCAGCGAAATGAATATCAAATATAAAAAAGAATCATTTTATGCAGATAAAATTAGAGTTACCATTGAGACAATTAAGAAATCAGATTATCGACTAATTTTTCAATCTCAAATCTTAAGTAATAATGATATTATTTTAACCGCTGATATTACTACAGCTTTTATTACCGCAAACAGAGCTTTAGTTAAAGTACCAACTAATCTAATCACAAATAAATAGCAGTCCTTAATTTCGGACTGCTATTTATTATTTAACGGTCACTTTAGTCCCAACTTTATATACAGTTCTAAAAACTAAAATAGTAACAATTATTGACAAAATTTCCGATAGGGATTCATAGCCTTTAATATTTACAAAGCTTAATTTTAATGCATCGGTGCTATGAAACATAATAAATGGAATAGCTAATATTAAACCCATTAATGATTCACCGGCAATTAAACCACAAATTAGCATGTTAGATTTACTTTGTAATTTAGATTTAACCTCATCACCAAACTTGTTACCAACTTTATCCTGTGCGAAATTAATAAATGTTCCAATAATCGCACCTACTAATAAAGCACAAACAGTATCCGGTGGCAAATAAAATCCCATACCAAACATAATCATAGAAAATCTAAATTTGCCAGTGTAACTACCAACTCTATCAAAAATAAATGCGCACAATCCTAAAGCTGCACCTATTTCAAAAAACTTCCAATTTGCATCTCCACCAATTAAATTATTGGCTAATGTTGCAACTGCTGATGCTTGTGGCGCACTTAATGTTTTATTTGGATCCATGCCAACATGTGGAACAATTCCTGCAATACCATATGCATTAAAAATTAAAATAATAAATATTGGTGCTATAAATGATATTATCACAGCAGCAATTAAAATAACCAATTCTTGCTTATATGGCGTTGATGAAACAATTTGCCCAGATTTATAATCTTGAATACTACTATTAGTGATTCCGGCCATTCCGCTAATCACCGCAACGAATAAAATAATGGTAGTTAAAATAGTAGTATATGAGGCATTAACTGCATTATTTGATACCACTTCAACTATTGCTGTAACAAAAATTACTGCAATAAACAGCAATCCTGATAATGGAGAAATAGTTGAACCGGCTAAACCAGCAAAGTATCCAGAAACAGCAGCAATGGCGAAGCCAAATATAAGCATTATAATTATTACTAAAATGGATAATATAAAATTAACTATAGGTGAATAATTATTTAGTAAAGAAACTTGCGTAAATAATATATACATAATAGGAACACAAGCTAATAATAAAATTATACTTAAATATTTAAGTGGAATATCTTTACTATTGGCATCAACTTTAGTTAATGTTTCAATCGCTTTAATTGATTCTTTAATCCCCTTGTAAATTGGAGATATAAGTATTACCATCGTTAGCAAACCAGAGGATATAAATATACCTACACCAATTGGTCTTACATTAGTTTTCCATACAGTAAATGCTGTGCTCATCAGATTAGTTGAATCTGTAACAGAATGTAATTGACTAAACCATGGAACAATTACAAACCAAGATAATATCATGCTAATTAATGCCGGGTACATATTCATAAAACCAATCAAATATCCTGCACTCATTATAGCAATCGAAAAACTTAATCCAGTACCGGCAACTTTATTGCCAAAATGTACAAATTTAAAGACTGCCCCAGACAATACCTGAAAACCTGCCTGGCAGAAATTAGTTAACGCCGAAACTAGCATTCCCAAAAGAAGAATTTTCCCTCCACCACTCTCTGCACTAACATTTTCTGTTGCTTGTAAAACTTTACCGATAGCAAAACCTTCAGGAAATTTTAGTACTGGATCTTTTAATAATACTTTGCGTAGCATTACCGAATATACAACCCCAATAACTGTACCAGGTAATAAAACAAAAGCAATTGTAGAGTAATGAAACTCATGCCACACATTTAAAATTAATAATGCTGGAAAAACAAAAATCACAGTCATTGCCATTGCCTCTCCTACTGATGCTGTAGTCTGAGCTATACTGTTTTCTAAAGCTGAATACTTCTTGAAAAAACGTAAAAAACCCATCGACAAAATCGCGGCAGGAATAGATGCACTAATTGTTGTTCCGATTTTTAAACCTAAATAAACATTTGCACCACAAAAAACTATAGATAAAAGCACCCCCATTAAAAATGCTTTAAGAGTTAACTCTAAACGTTCATTTTGCATATAAAACTCCAAATAAGTAGTAGCATAAAATAAACAATTATTATAACATAAAAATACAAGATCACATAAATTTTTACAAATATTGTCCCCGCCCTTTGTCAATTAGAATACGACAATTTTTTATAAAAATTGGTTAAATGTTTTAGATATTAGTGCTGCAAATTATTAATTTTAATATATTCACCATCTGCCCACATATTTAAAAAATTGGCATAATTACTACTAAATCTATCTTCCGACTGCCCTAGTGGAATCATGTATTCTGCATTATTTATATCAGCCAAATCAATAACCTCTCTATATGTAGCACCAAATAATTGATGAAAATTTTCAAAATTAAAAGATCCAACATTAACAGTATCAAAGTTTCCAGCACTGCTAACTTTTTGTTCCCATATCCAGTTAGTATATTTAGATGCACTAAAACCCATCTCAAGAAAATACGCTCTATGTACATTCTGCCATTGCCAGTTGGCACTATTTTTTCCTTGTTCATGCTGTAATTTTTTCATTGCTGCTTTTAAACTATCACTTAAATATTTATTTTTATTTTTTGTCGCCAACAATGTTTTTAAATATAAAGGGGAAGGCAGATTATTTCGCAATACTGTTGATTTAAAGGGTGATAGCAAGGCAAATTGTTGCATCCAGTATGCAAAAATGGTAGCACCAATACTATTTTTTTCAAATTTACCATTCCAAGCAGCTAAAATATTTAAGGCCTTTTTACTTAGTTCATTATTTGGCTGCGTCTGGAGTAAAATTGGCGCTAAATCACGCCAAAAATAACTTACATTGTCCATTTGAAAAGTCTTACATAGATTTGAAGTGATTATTGGATTTGCAGTAATTAAATCTTTTATTCGCTGAGCTCTATATGGCGGCGTAAACCAATTATAAGCCAATTGATATTTATAGGTATCTGGCACAACTTTATTATTTGCGCTTATAATATAATTCTCAGGTGGATTATAGACATGAGGCATTTGTTCAAATGGAATGTAACCACTCCAATTTTTATTTTCATTAACTGGTAAAACTCCACTAAAACCATTTCTAATTGGTGTACGTCCTAATAAATAGTAGCCGATGTTACCTTGAATATCGGCATATAAAACACTGATACTTGGACTAGTAAAATTCTTTAACTGCTGCGTAAATTGGTGCCAATTTTTACTTGTTTGAATACCAATTAAAGCTTGAGCTGTAATATCCGTTGATTCTAGTGCAGGCCACTTAATTGCAAATTGTTGCTTTAGATTTAGGCTTTCAATTGCACTATTATTTGCACTAATGATTGGCCCTTTGTCACTAATTAAAATATCTAACGGAACAGACGCAGATTCTTTGACATTAATAATTTCTTTAAGATGCTTTAATTTAGATTTTTTATTTATAATAAATAAGTCTTGGTCATCGGCATAACCTACAGTAACCCCCCAGGCAATATTCTGGTTATGCCCAATTATTATACCGGGGAATCCAGGTACAGTAGCTCCTACGCTATTAATTGTTCGCCCTTTTAAATTTGCTAAATACCAAAAGTTTGGTGAGGAAAAAAATAAATGAGTATCATTTGCAATGATTGGTTTTTTTGTTGCGGTTAACTTACCTGAAACTACCCAACTATTGGAACCCTTGCCACTAAAATCGGCTAATCCTGCTTGCATGAGTATATCTCGGTAACTTTTATTTAATGCTAATATTTGGCTATCATATTTAATTTCACTATATTGCTCTTTTGAATATACCCTATGATTAGTTTTTTGTGGTAATTTAGTTACTAATAAATCTTTAGTCGATAAAATAGTTGGAGCGGTAGTAGGATATAATGGATAAAACTGATTAATTTTGCTTTCTCCATATTTTTGTGCAATAAATGCATTATTTAGTTTGTATAACCAATTATTCTGCAAATTAAATGCCATTAATTTTTGTATTGCAAGTGTATCGTAAACACTCCATTTTTGCGGAGTAAATCTTAATAGCTTAATTTGAAGTGGATAAGTCTTTAAATCTAAGTAGGCATTTATCCCAGCTGTATAACTAGTTATAACCTCTTGAGTGTTTTTATCTAAATGCACCCATTCATTAATCGCGGTGCGGTATAAGCCCCATGTTAAAAAAAACTTGTCGGATTTAATTGATTTACTGCCAAAAATTTCACTTAACTTACCTTCAATTAAACGACGTTCAATTTCCATTTGCCATAATCGATCTTGCGCATGAACATAGCCTAAAGCAAAATATACGGCATTATCATTTTCGGCATATATGTTTGGAACTCCATTATTATCTCGTTGAATATAAATTGGATTATTCTTCCAGCTAAGTTTTATATTATCATAATTATTATTGTATTGAGCACTGGTCAAAAATAATATAATAAATAAGCATATGCAATAT
>JAPJMP010000150.1 GCA_026461645.1 Burkholderiales bacterium | reverse complement strand
ATTAACCACATCTTGTGAATGTTTTTTTTCAACTTTACAAATTGCTGCAATATAATTTTTACTCATCGAATCGTTTAATTTAATATACTTTTTAGCATTTAGTTTACATTTAACAATTTTTTTATCAAAATCTACAGGTGTTTTGGCACTAACTTGAATAAACATAAAACTAATGCTGATTAAATAAACAAATTTTTTCAAAGTTTTACCTTTTTTATTATTTACGCACTACTTCAAGCACACCATCTATGGCAAGAACCTTATTCTCTAACCATTTAAAATCAAACACGCCATTGTTTAATTGTATGGAAAATAACATGCTGGCTTTATTATTTTTAACGGCACTTCGTAAGCCATTAATGGATAATTTCTCTGAAGCAAAGAACACCGTTAAATCACGTAACAATCCTGA
This sequence comes from Burkholderiales bacterium, assembly GCA_026461645.1. GTDB lineage: Bacteria > Pseudomonadota > Gammaproteobacteria > Burkholderiales > UBA11063 > Aquella. Next base: position 20,805 of record JAPJMP010000150.1, on the reverse strand, counting down.
CCTATCATTAGCTACAACTTCAATATCAACATTGAAATGCATGTTTTCAACACCAGAACCCCATGCAATAGTAACTACTTTATTAGGAAACTTTTGCGCTTGCCGACTTAATTCCTGACAATTAGTTCGATGAATAGCAACACCATTACCTTGGGTAATAAAACCTATAATTTTATCTCCAGGTAACGGCTTACAACATTTTGCAATGTGAGTTAATATGCCACTCACTCCATCTACCAGCACTCCAGCAATTTTTTTCGGTGTTTTTTTACTCTGTGCTTGTTGTTCTAAAGCTGCAATTTCTTGTAAAATGATTTCATCTTTACCCTCAGCTTTACTAGCTTTTTTCTGCTCAATTATTTTCTGAATGGTTTCTCTTAATTCTACCGCCGAAAAGTCCCCTCGACCTAAATTAATGCATAAATTCTTTTCATTAACTAAATTTAATTTAGCAACAATAATTTTGACTTCAGGCCTAATATTAGTTGCAAATTTAGCGCATTCTTTATCTAAAATTTCTTTACCTAAAGCATAAAACTCCTCAGAGTTTTGATTGCGAATAAATCTTCTTATATGCGAAATTGCTTTTGAACTTTTAACTAATCCTTCATGTAGCCAATGTATACTGGGACCGCCATGTTTAACAGTTAGAACTTCAACCTTTTGCCCATTTTCAAGTTCTGTATTTAATGGTACAATTTGCCCATTAACCTTAGCGCCACGACAGCGGTGGCCCAAATTACTATGGAGTTGGTATGCAAAATCAATTGGCGTTGAACCTTTGGGTAAAGAGATTACACGACCATTAGGCGTCATTACATAGATAGTATCATTGAAAACTTCGTTTTTAAATACTTCAGCGGCATTTTCTTTATCAATTAAATCATCACGCCAATCTAATAGTTGACGTAACCAGGCTAATTTTTCAGTAAACTCAGGATTTTGATCTACGCCATTTTCATCGACTTCTTTATAACGCCAATGAGCAGCCACTCCATATTCAGCATGATCATGCATTGCAAATGTTCTAATTTGAATTTCAATAACTCTATTTTCATGGCCAATAACACAGGTATGTAAGCTTTGATAATTATTCGCTTTAGGATTAGAAATATAATCAACAAATTCTCCAGGAATAGGCGAATATTGAGTATGCACTATTCCCAGTACAGTATAGCAATCTTTAATCTCTGGAACTATAATTCTAATGGCGCGAATATCGTACAAATCTTTAAAATCATAATTCTTTTTCTTCATCTTTCGCCAAATAGAGTATATATGTTTTGCTCGACCACTTACTTGATAGTCTTTAATTCCGCTTTCATCCATTTGTTTTGAAACAAAACTTTTAACAACTTCAATGTAATTTAATCGCTCTTCTCGCGTTTCTTCAAGCAAAGTTGCAATTTTTTTATATTGTTCTGGCTGCAAATATTTTAACGATAAATCCTCTAACTCCCATTTAACTTGCCACATTCCTAAACGATTAGCTAATGGCGCATAAATTTTAACTGTTTCATTAGCAATTTTTTTCTGCATATCAATGTCTTGACAGGTTTTAAGATTGAGCATTAATTCGCCTCTACCTACTAGAACAATTAACACCACTCTAATATCGCTTGCCATAGCAAGAAGCATTTTGCGAATTACTTCAATTTGTGCTGATTTATCAATTTGATTTTCTACATCAGCTAAAGTACCAATTTTGCGAATTTGTGAAACTTTATTAATTCCATCGACTAATTCAATAATTTTATCACCAAAGACACTCACCTCTTTTTTCCACTCATGAGTAAATCTAGGCAAATCAAATAAAATGGTAGCAATAACCGCATCAGCATATAAATTTAAATTTGCAACCGTGGTGGCACACGCAATAGCGTGATCAATTGTTGCAATTTGTGTTGGATAAAATTTAGAGTTTTGATAATAACTTTGAGCTAAAGCAACCGCAGCTTTAAACTGAGCGATTTCAGACTGATTAAAATTTTGTTCTTGAAGTTCTAACCAAGATTCAATGTCTGTATATGTATTTCTTAATGTAACCATTCTAATCAACCAAAATTTTATTAATTATTATAGCACATTCAAAGCGGGAACTATTATACTGACTCCACCGCAAATAATTTATTAAACTGGCGAAAAGCATATCTATCAGTCATTCCCGATATATAATCAATCACAACAGTTATTAATGTTTCATCGGCAATTTTAGCTCTAAACTGTTGCGGCAATAATGTCTCATCGCTCATATAAGCGTTAAATAATGATTTTATAATATTTGCCGCTTTAAATCTTAATTGAGCAATCGAGTGATGTTTATACAAATTTTTCATTAAAAACTTTTTCAATTGCCGCTGTTGGGCATACATTTGTTTACTATATTGAACCAGTTGCGGCGCTGAACTCACATGCAAGAGTGAACTTATTTGCTGTTGCTGAATATTTTGCGTGGTGGTAGTGATTAAATCAAAAATAGTTATATTTATTAATTGACGTACTAATTCTTTATCTAATCTTCTACCATTTAAGTGGGGATACTTATTACGAATTAGAGTTAATTGAGTTTTAATTATCTCTACCTCTTCTAGTTGCTCTAAAGAAATTAAGTTAGCTCTTAAACCATCATCAATATCATGATAATTATAAGCTAGCTCATCGGCAACGTTGGCTAATTGCGCCTCTAATGACGGTTGTTTGTTTAATAAAAATCTTTGTCCGATTGCACCTAATTCTTTGGCTTTAGTTAAACTACAGTGTTTTAAAATACCTTCTTTAGTTTCATAAGTTAAATTTAAACCATTAAACTCAGGGTAACGTTCTTCTAATTTTTCAACAATGCGTAAAGATTGTAAATTATGTTCAAAACCATCGCCACCTGCTGCTATAACGCACCTATTGAGCTCTTCTTGCCCTGTATGGCCAAATGGGGTATGCCCTAAATCATGGGCTAAACAAATCGCCTCAACTAAATCTACGTTTAATCCTAGTGCTTGAGCAACTGACCTACCCACCTGTGCTACTTCAAGACTATGTGTTAATCGAGTACGGAATAAATCGCCTTCATGATTAATAAATACTTGTGTTTTGTATTCCAACCGGCGAAAGGCACTACTATGTATAATTCTATCGCGATCACGTTGAAATTCACTACGATACTTAGGTGATTCTTCATAGATATTACGCCCAACAGTGGCATTAATAGCATATGGAGCTAAATTACTCATGTTTATTCCAATATAAAATTTTCTTTAATTACTAACAGCTTGATTCACAAGTTCGACAATTTGTTGCGTACTTGATTTTTGCGCTAAACTATTGGCTATTATTGCCATTCTCTTGCATTTTTCACGATCAAAGCTATTTATGCTACTAGCTAAAATTTCTGGCGTTAAGTTTTTTTGTTCTAACATTAAAGCACCTCCTGCAGCAACCAAATGTTTGACATTAGTAGTCTGATGGTCGTCAACAGCATATGGATAAGGTATAAATATTGCGGCAATTCCTGCAGCTTGTATTTCACTTACCGTTAAGGCGCCTGAGCGACAAATAATTAAATCGGTCGTGGCATAAATATCAGCAATACTTTCAATAAAATTAACTACGCGCACATTATTCCAACCATTGGCTTTATAATTACTTACAATAGCATCAACCTCAGTTTTGCCAGATTGATGAGTTATCTGGTTAACATTATCTAACTTAGCTGCAACTAAAGGCATAGTATCATTAAAAATTTTAGCACCTAAACTCCCCCCAACAACCAATAGGTTAAGCTTACCCGTTCTATTGGCGTATCTTAAATCAGGAGCTGGCATATTTATTATCTCATCTCGTACTGGGTTACCAACTAGAATGCTATTGTTTTTAATTAATACATCGGGGAATGCTACCATTACTTTATTCACAAATTTAGCTAACAACCGATTAGTCATACCTGGCACTGAATTTTGTTCATGAATTAACACCGGGATATTACACAATTTACCCATAATACAAGTTGGAATTGCGGCATAGCCACCAAAACCAATAATTACATTGGGTTTATGTTTTAGAATAATAATTAAAGCTTGTAGTAATGCATAGGCTAAAGTTATTGGTAATAATAATATTTTGCTTATACCTTTATTACGTACTCCTGAGATGTTAATCGAAAATAATTGAATTCCATTTTTAGGTACAATCTGATTTTCAATTCCGCGTTTTGCACCTACCCAAATAACTGTATTATTCTTCTTTAATTCATTAGCAACACTTAAAGCTGGAAATACATGTCCCCCAGTTCCTCCTGCTGTAATAAGAATTTTCTTATTACTCAATAAAATTTCCTTTTAAAATTTGCTTATTCTCATAATCAATTTTAAGTAACATTGCCAAGGCCATACAGCTAACTAAAATGGAACTTCCACCAAAAGAAACAAATGGTAAAGTAAGCCCTTTAGTTGGTAATACGCCAATTGTAACCCCAATGTTTACCATCGCTTGAGCAAAAAACCATAAACTAATGCCCTGCGCCATCAATGCCTGAAAATTTCTTTTTAACATTTTTGCTTGATATGCAACCACAACAAATCCGCGATAAAAAACAATCCAAAACAATAAAATAATTATCGCCACCCCAACAACGCCAGACTCTTCAGCCACAATAGCCAAAATAAAATCGGTATGCGCTTCAGGCAAATAAAATAATTTTTCAATACTATTACCAACGCCGACTCCAAACCACCCGCCATGTCCTACCGCTAATAATGAGTGCGTTAATTGATATCCTTTGCCTAAGGCATCATCCCATGGATTAATAAATCCCAAGACGCGTCTCATTCGATAAGGGGCAATTAAAATTAACACGGTAAAACCAACTACACCTAATCCACCAAAACCTAAGATAATTTTATTATCAATTTCAGCCATTTACAACATACCAAAAGCTATAATAAATATTACTGTTGCTGATCCCATATCCGGCTCTAATAACAACAAACACGAAACCATTATTATTACACCTAAGATTGGCAAAATGTCTTTAGTAAAATTTTGCAATTTTTCTTTTTTACTATTCACATAATAGGACAAATAAATAACCATACCTAATTTTGATAATTCTGAAGGTTGAAGATTTAATAAGCCAACTCCAATCCAACGTTTAGAGCCATTAACTGTTTTACCCAGGTGTGGAATTAAAACTGCAACTAATAATATGACAATTCCTATGCCAATAACTTTAGCATATTTATGCCAAAAACTTGTTCTTGCAGAGAACACCAATACCCCTGCAACAGATCCAACCGCAATATACTCCAAGTGACGAATTAAATAATAATATTGATTATTAATTCCACGTTCGCTAGATGCATAAGCAATTGACGCCGAATAAACCATCACAAGCCCAATAGCTAATAGACATATTCCAGAAAATAAAATTTTGTCATCTATACTAATTTTATTTTTATTTGAATCTGCAAATAACCAATTAAAAAAATTAGCGAATATTCGCATAAACACATTCCACAAAAACTTGCGCGCGATGCTTATAATTATCAAACATATCCCATGAAGCGCAAGCTGGCGACAATACTACCGCATCTCCGCTTTGAGCATTTTGACAACAAAATTTAACCGCCTGCTGCAGTGTATCAAAAACTTCAATTTTTAACGGTGAATCTTGAAGCAATTTGGCTAGTGCTAATTTATCTTTACCAATAATTGCTACTGATGCGCATTTTTGCTGCACCAAATCTTTTAAAGGCGTGAAATCCTGCCCCTTACCATCACCGCCTAAAATTAAATGCACTTTTGCATCTAACCCAGAAACACCGGCAATTACTGCTCCTACATTTGTGGCTTTAGAATCTTCGACATAAATAACACCATTATGATTAGTTACAACCTCCATTCGATGTTCTAAAGGTTTAAACTCTCGCAAACTATGCTTAATTTTATCACTGTTAATATCAACACCAACTTCTGCCACCATCGCCAGAGCAGCACAAACATTGAAATAATTATGCTTTCCTAGCAACTTTAATTGGCGACAATCAATATATTGTTGCTTATCGATACAGATGTAATTATCTTGTAAACTAAACTTAATATTGTTATCTTGAATTGTATTTACTGAATCACCGAACCAGCTGGCTTTAATTTTAGGGCGGCGCATGGATTGAACTAAAATATCGTCAGCATTTAACACTTGCATTTGACAATGATCAAAAATATTAGCTTTAATATAAGCATATTCTAATAAATCTCTATAGCGATCTAAGTGATCTTCACTAATATTTAATACCGTTGCAGCAGTTAGGTTTAAGGAATAGGTTGTTTCCAACTGAAAACTAGACAATTCTAAAACAATTACTTGAGGAATCTCACCAGATTTAATAATTTCTAAATAACTATCTAATACTGGGGTCCCGATATTTCCGGCAACTAACGTTGTATAGCCATAGTCGGCACAAAGTTTGCCAGTTAATGTAGTAACTGTAGTTTTACCATTACTTCCTGTAATACCAATAATTTTAGAATTCCAATGTTTGGCACTCAAAGCAAATAATTCGATGTCACCAATTATCTTTTTTCCATATTTTTTGGCTTGAATAATAGCTGGCTCATAAATTGAAACACCAGGGCTCAATACAATTACATCTGCAGCTTCAAGGTTACTGATTGTCAATGGTCCCAAATGCACATTTAATGTATTTACTTTATTTAAGTTAGGTGGATTTAATCTAGTATCTAAAATTGCAACAATTTTAGCTTCCATCATGGTTAAATAATTAACAATTGAAATTCCGGTATCACCCAAACCTACTACGGCAAATTTATTTTTTACAAAATTTAATTGCATTCAATGCTACCTCAATTTTATTGTTGACAAACTAAATAAAAGTAAAATTATACTAATAATCCAAAATCTGACTACCACTTGATTTTCTTTCCAACCCTTAAGTTCAAAATGATGGTGCAACGGCGCCATTAAAAAAACTCGTTTTTTGGTCATCTTATATGATGCAACTTGAATTATAACCGACAAGGCCTCGCACACAAATAATCCACCCATAATAGCAAAAGCTATTTCTTGCCTTACAATTATAGCAATTGTCCCTAATGTTGCGCCAATGGCAAGCGAACCCACATCACCCATAAAAACTTTCGCTGGATGCGCATTGAACCACAAAAATCCAAGACATGAGCCAATTAATGCCCCACAAAAAACAACAATTTCATTACTACCAGGAACATGTGGCAATAATAAATAATTAGCAAAAAATTTATTTCCCGCAATATACGCAAATACAGCCAAGCCAATCGAAGCAGTGATTATCGGTAAAGAAACTAATCCATCTAGCCCATCTGTTAAATTAACCGCATTAGAACTACCAACAATTACAAAAAAGGTGAGCACTAAAAACCCAATAAATGTTACAGGAATTGACACTGATTTAGAAAAAGGGATAACTAGTTCCGTTGAATTAGGAATTTTAATTACAACCAGTAGAACAATTACCACTATCGCTGTAATCATTGTTTGTAATAACAATTTAGCCCGCGCACTCACACCTTTTGAATTTTTAAACACAATTTTTTTATAATCATCCATAAAGCCGATTGCACCAGTACTAATTAACACAAAAAGTAGTAACCAGATATATGAGTTAGTTAAATCAGCAAACAGTAAAGCTGTTAAAGTAACTGAAATAATGATTAATACACCGCCCATTGTTGGTATTCCAGCTTTAGCCAAATGGCTTTGTGGTCCATCATTACGAATCGTTTGTCCAATTTTAATTGAGATAAGCCAATTAATAACTGATTTACCAATTAAAATAGAAAATATTAATGATACTAAGCAAGATGAAAGTGCACGAAATGACACATATTCAAAAACACGAAATGCGCCAACATATTTAGACAACCACTCGGCTAATAAAAATAGCATAAATTTCCTATTCAATAAGTTTATTGACAATTTCAATTAAATTCATGGAATGTGAGCCTTTAACTAGCGCTGTCGATTGTGCTGGTAAATTCTCTTTACAATATTTTACTATATCTTGGTTATGCTTAAAATGTAATTTATGTCCATTAAATTTTTTATGCGTAAAATTACTAGCATCACCAATTGTAATTAAACAATCGATTTTACTTAAATTAGCTACCTCAGCAATTTCTTCATGTACATTTTGGCTAAATTCTCCTAGTTCCAAGCAGTCACCTAAAATCAACCAATGTGGTTTAGGTAGTTGCAGTAACACTTTTATTGCGGCTTTAACCGAATCTAAACTAGCATTATAGCTATCATCAATAAGCAACGCCCCATTAAAAGCTTTTTTTCTTTCTAATCGGCTACTATAGCCTGCATAATTTTCTAAACCTGCTTTGATATGTTTTAAATTACACCCTAATTCTAAAGCTAAAGCTGTTGCAGTTAGAGCATTGTAATAGTTATGCTCGCCTAATAATTGTAATTGGCATTTAATCTCACCATAATTGGTACTAATTTCAATTTCACCATTAGTGGTATAATGTTTTAAATAACATAGACTACCAACCAATCCATACTTAATTTGCTTTACTCCAACAATATTTTTACTCCAGGTTGTAGCAAATGGACTTAGTTGATTAATTAATGCCACGCCATGTTTATCGGTGATTCCACGATAAATATTACCTTTTTCAGCAGCAATTTGTTCGATATTTTTAAAAAATTGGGCGTGATTTAAATTAACATTATTGACAACTGCGATTGTAGGATTAGCGGCTTGACTTAAAATTAACATTTCATCAGGAGCGCTAATTCCAATTTCTATAATAGCCACTTTATGTTTTTCTTCTAACCCTAAAAGGGTTAATGGCATTCCAATATAATTATTTAAATTTCCGGTTGTTGCATGCACAGCATCAGCTCCAAACTGATCACTACAAATGCTATGAAGCATGTTTTTAACAGTAGTTTTACCATTACTTCCGGTAATACCTACTATAGGTATTTTAAATAATTTTCGATAATTGTGTGCCAACTCTAATAACGCAACTTGAGTATTATTCACATAAATTAAGTTTGGTATAGCTAGATTCTTTTCACTTAATACTGCTACAGCCCCCTTATTAAGTACATCAGCAATAAAATCATGTCCATCAAATTTTGGGCCTTTTATCGCGATAAATAAGGCATTAGTTAGATCTTCACGATTATCTTTAGCTACTTTTTTAATTATTAAATGGTGATTAGAGCCACTAGATAATTTACCATTACACATTTGTGCAATATCTTTTAAACTAAGATTCATTTGCTTATACCTTGTTGCATAAAATTATTAACTATACTCACATCAGAAAAGTCATATTTAACACCTTTTATCTCTTGATATTTTTCATGCCCCTTCCCCGCTATTAAGATTATATCGTTTTTTTGTGCTGTTTTTAAACAATGTATAATGGCATCTTGTCGATTTTCTATAATGCTATAATTTGAACCTTCAATTCCAGATGTAATTTGTTTAATAATTGTTTGTGGTTCTTCAAAGCGTGGATTATCTGATGTAACAATCACAAAATCAGCTAATTGACTTGCAATTTTCCCCATAATAGCTCTTTTTCCAGTATCACGATTTCCGCCACAACCAAATACGCAGTATATATTATCAACTTGCTGAATATCTTTTAAAGCTGATAACGCTTTATGCAATGAATCAGGGGTATGCGCATAATCTACTACAACTAATGCTGAGTTATCATTGATAATCGTTTGCATTCTGCCTTCAACTGGAGTTATTACAGCAAGAACTGTAGCAATAGTTTTAAGTTCATATCCGTCTGCGATTAAAGTTGCTGCAACTGCTAGTAAATTATATATATTAAACCTACCGATAGCATTAACTTGGCATCTTATACTTTGCTGCTTATAGTTTAAATTAAACTTCATTCCATCTAATGACATCTCTATATTAGAAGCTGTCACCTCACCTTGATCTATACCATAAGTGATTACCTTAGCCAAAGTGTGCTTAATTAATTCTTGGTATAAAGATTTACCATAATCATCATCAAGATTAACAATAATATTTTTTAAGTTTTGCCAATAGAACAATTGCTTCTTTGCTGTAAAATATTCAGCCATACTGTGGTGATAATCCAAATGATCTTGAGTTAAATTAGTAAAAACTGCAGTATCAAAGCTAACTCCATTTACTCGACCTTGATCTAGGGCGTGCGACGATACTTCCATTGCAACTAAATTAACATTGTTATTCTTAAATTGATGTAAAATTGTTTGTAACGTAATAGGGTCAGGTGTTGTAGCATTGTATTCTTCAATTTTTGGATAAATACCAACTCCTGTTGTACCAATTATTCCTGTGCACAACTGTAATGATGAATATACTTGGTTTAGCCAGTGTGTTATAGAAGTTTTACCATTTGTTCCAGTAACACCAATAACCTTCATGTGAGAACTTGGATAAGCAAATTTAGCAGAGGCTAAAATTCCAACATAGTGCATTAGATTTTTAAGTGTATAATTTTTTATTGAGTAATTAAAATCTATACCATCTTCCCATACAATACATTTAGCGCCTTTATTTATTGCATCACCAATATAATCTCTTCCATCTGAATTAGTTCCAGGATAAGCACAAAATATGCTTTGATTGTTAATTTTTCTACTGTCTATTTGTAAATTACAAGCACTTAATTCAGCACCTAAGTTAGTAATTATATTATTTACTAAATTTTGATCTACTTTACTTTTAAGACTATACATATATTACCAATCACTTATTGGCGATCCGGTTTAACACCTAAAGCATGCAATGATGGTCCAGCAATCTGGGCAAATACTGGGGCAGCAACGGTTGCTGCATAGTATGAACCTTTAGGCTCATCAATCATAACAGCAATTATTAATTTAGGGTTGCTATCTGGTGCAAAACCAACAAACGAACTTATGTGATTTCTATCACTATAGTGACCATTAATTAATTTTTGCGCTGTTCCTGTTTTACCGGCTGTGGTGTAATCAGGCAATTGAGCATTGCGACCAGTTCCTTTTTCAGTATTTTCTGCCAATATTTGGCGCACTGTATTGGCTGTAGTTGATGATATTAATTGGTTACATTTAGTTTCAGTATTAGTTTTATAAAAAGATACAGGTAATATACAACCATTATTAGTAAAGATTGTATATGCATGCGCCATTTGTAATAAACTTACTGAAATACCGTAACCGTAAGACATCAAAGCTTGATCTAATGGATGCCATTTTTTCCAATTAAGTAAAATACCATTGGTCTCACCAGGGAAGCCCGTATTTAATTTATCACCAAAACCTACTTGTTGATAATAGCGCCATAAATCATACGGTTTATATTTTAAGGCAATTTTTGATGTTCCAATATCTGATGAACGAATCAAAATATCACGCACTGATAACGAAGGCTCTGGTTCGTCATCTTTAATTAATTTCGGTCCAACATAATATGGATTAGTATTAAATACTGTTTGTGGAGTAACTAATTTATCGTTTAGCGCTTTGGCCACCACCAATGGCTTCATGATTGAACCTGGATCATAAACATTAGTAATCGCACTATTTTTAAGAGATTGTATACTTGCACTTGCTTTATTATTCGGATTAAAGGTTGGCATGTTTACCATCGCTAATACTTCTCCAGTTTTAGCATCAAGAACTACAGCTGAGCCTCCTTTTGCATGAAATTTTTTAACTTGGTCTTTTATTGCAGTATAGGCAATGTATTGCAATCTATTATCAATAGATAAATTTACTGTTTTACCATTTTGCGCAACAGAATTTACGCCTAAATTTTCAACCACATTACCTTGTCTATCTCGAATTATACGTTGTGCTCCATCTGTACCCTTAAGATCATTATTATCAGCATATTCCATTCCAGCAATACCGACATCATCTATATTATTAAACCCTACAACATGCGCTGCAATCTCGCCATCAGGATAATATCTTTTAAATTCTTGTAAACTATAGATTCCATGAATATTAAGCTGTTTTATTTGATCTGCCTGCTGAGGACTAATTTCACGTTTTAAATAAACAAAGGTTTTATTCTTTTGATTTAATTTCTCGTTTAAATCTGCAACAGATAATCCAAGAATATTAGCAATTGCGCTAATCTGACTATTGGCTAAAATATCCAATGCGCTAGGATCAACCCAAATTGACGACATTGGTGTACTAACCGCTAAAGGATTACCATTTCGATCAGTAATAGTACCGCGCATAGCAGGAATTTTTATTGTTCTTTCAATTCTAGTACTCATTTGCTTGGCTAAGAAATTAGTATTGTAGGTATTAATGTATACTAATCTGAAAATAATTAAGCTAGTTAATACAAAAGCAAAAAAGCTTACAATTTTAGCGCGATAAAAGCTTTTAGCATGAATATTTGCTAACGACCCTGAATATTCTCTATTAATTCTTGCTGAACTATAAAGTTTTTGAATTTCTGTATTAGCTAACATCACTTAATTCCTATTACATGATTTTTATCAACTTGGATAAGGCCTAATTTATTAACCGCCAAGTCCTGTAATACTAAATTTGAAGCAAAAGTACCTTCCTCTAATTCCAATTTAGTATATTCCTTATCGTATACATAGGTTTGATTTTTTAGTGCTGCTAATTTAGTATAGTCAATTCTTGACTGATAACGTTGATTAACTAGTTCAAACCCACTAAATACTACCCCACATAAAAGTAATAAATTAATAATACGCATCATTTCTACTCTTTAATTTTTTCTAAACATCTTAAAATTGCACTTCTACTTCTAATGTTTTCTTCAACCTCACCAATGCTAGGCCTAATCTTTTTAGCAATCACTTTATACTTTTGCTCTTCGATTTTTGCGTTTACCCATTTAGGCAAACTTTCTCCTTGCACTAATTGCTTAAAATAATTTTTAACAATTCTGTCCTCTAGCGAATGAAAGCTTATTACCACTACTCTGCTCCCAACTTTTAAATATGTTGAAATTTTATTTAAAAACATTTCCAAATCACCTAATTCATTATTAATATAAATTCTTATTGCTTGAAAACTTCTAGTAGCTGGATTTTGTCCCTTCTCACTTTTTAAAACACTAAATTTTATAATATCTGCTAACTGTTTTGTGGTTTTTATTTGTTTTTTATTGCGTTCTTGCACAATATTTTTTGCGATACGCCGCGAAAATTTTTCTTCTCCATAACGCCATAATATATCTGCTATCTGTTCTTCACTAGCACTGTTAACCCAATCTTTAGCTGATGTTCCCTTAGTATTATCCATACGCATATCAAGGTCCGCCTCAGCATTATAGCTAAACCCTCTATTTTTATCATCGATTTGCGGTGATGATATTCCAAGATCAAGAATTACTCCATCGAACTGTGATTTTGGTGCTATATAATTGTCAAAGTTACAAAAACTATCATGAATCAAAGTCAACCTGGAGTCGGACAAATTAATTGCAGCATAATTAATTGCCTCAATATCTTTATCAAAAGCAATTACTTTACCATTAATACCTATTGCTGCTAATATTTGTGAACAATGACCACCTCTACCAAAAGTGCCATCTAAATACAAACCATCTTTTTTTAGATCTAATAAGTTTATGCTTTCATTAAGCAAAACTGGGTAATGTAGCATGTTAAACACCGCTTAATAAGCCAGCAATTTCATTTTGTGACATTGCCAATGCTTTTTGTGTCTCTTCATTCCACTTGGTTTGATCCCATAATTCAAACCTATTGCCTAAACCAACTAACACAATATCTTTGTCTAATTGCACTAATTTTTTTAAACTGGCGGAAAGTAAAATTCTACCAGCTTTATCCATTTCAACTGTTTCAGCATATCCCAAAACTAGACGTTGATAACTTTTTACTAATGGATGAGCTGCTGTAGTTAAATTTTGAATTTTTTCGCGTATCATTAGCCAGGTTTTTTCTGGATAAATTAATAAACATTGTGGTGATTCTAGCGTTATGGTTATATGATTGGCATGCTCAATATGCAGCATTTCTCTGTACCTTGCTGGTATTGCGATCCTATTTTTCGGATCTAAATTTAAATGAGTTACGCCACTAAACATATTTTTCCCACAATTAAACACTTTAAACCATAATACTCCACATTATCACATAAATTTACAACTTGTCAAGTGATTTTAGCAACTAATTCAGATAATTAACTTCAAATCTTTAATTGGTGATGGTTTTGAGCACCTTTTTAATAATAAAATGAGTAACAAAAATGACATAATCACTATATTTTTTAAGCAGTTGATGTAGTAAATATTTAAACCATACATTACATAATATAAATAATTATGGTTAAAAAACAAATTATACAAATGGATTTAAGATTAAAATTGCTTTGGCTGCCATTGAAAGGCAATCGCCCTATTAATGAGATAGTTACCGAATATAATGATGCTAGGAGTTTACTTAGTCAATGGAATAAAAGTACTCAAGAGAAGCACAAATACACAATCATCAAATTATTTTATTAAATGGTTAAATTTGGTGTTGTCACTAGAATTAATTATATTTCATTTAGTAATTGTGGCTGGCGTATATTCAGCACCTAATTACATTAACTCCCAATTCGCATCAATTAAATTTTTTGTGTGTTTATCATATGTATTGAATATTGAATGTGGGGTGTTTCCGGTTTTGGCAGTTATGTATTCAATAAAAAAACTTTATCTTTAAATCTATAATAACTTTAGCCCATGAATCAGGCATAAAAAACACTCATCTTAGTTAGTCTGAAGTTTAGCAATGACTTCTTCAATACGTAATGATTCTTGATGAATTAAACTATATAAATCTTTAATCGCTTTAGTATTAATATTTAAATTATAAGCAATATTAATTTTCGACTGCAATACAGCTTCCCAGCGTGATATTGCTAACGGTGGAATTTTATTTACAGTCTTATACTTGCCAATTTGTTCAACTAATTTCATTCGTTCAGATAAAAGGCTAAGAAAAGATTTATCTAAATTCATTAAGGTGTGATTTAAGCCTGGCAGCATATCATCTTCTTGCAAAAAGAAATTATGTCGCTTTAAATTAGACGAGGTATGCACAAAAGTATGGCTTGTTTCAAATAAATGCTTTAAGATTATATTAACAAAATTTCTATCAATTTGTAACGACTCACTAAAAGCCATTAATTCATTAATTCTTTGTTTGCGAATATTACTTTGCTCACGAGTAATTTTATGCGCTGCTTTATATTCGACAATAAAATTAACCACTTGTCCCCGGTGATACAAAATAGAAAGGATGGCCTCATCTATATTATCTATAAGCTCACGCAAAAAATCAAGTCGGGTAAACTTATCATCACTATTTTTAATTTTATTTGTCGGCATAATATGCGCTCCAATATCAGCTATTTAGTTAATAACCATTTAACATAATTGCTAACACCATCTTCTAAAGTTATAAAATCATTTTCATAACCAATATCGCGTAAATAAGATAAATCAGCTTGAGTAAAACATTGATATTTATCAGCAAGATTTTCTGGAAATGGTATATATTCAATTACATTATTCGCAACTGCTTCATCTAATGTTAGTATAGATTCTCCAGCCATTCTTCTACAGGCGTTAATTGTGGCTAAAGCCAAATCGTTAAAACTTCTAGCTTTTCCAGTGCCACAATTATAAATACCAGAAATTTCTTCTTTATCTTTTAAATGGTTTTCAAAAAAGAATAAATTTAAATTCACGACATCATCCACCATAATAAAATCGCGTAATTGCTCTCCATTAGCATAACCTTGACAACCTTTAAACAATTTAACCTTTTGTGTCTGTTGATACTGTCTAAAATTGTGCAACACTACTGAGGCCATATCATTTTTATGAAATTCATTTGGACCATATACATTAAAATATCTAAGTCCCACCACCGGTGCGGTTAAACCTGTATCAAAATAGCGTCGCACTATTTGGTCAAATAAAAATTTAGAATAAGCATAAACATTCAATGGGTATTCATAATTAAGATCTTCAATAAATTTATTTTTATTACCGTACACTGCTGCCGATGAAGCATAAGTTAAAGGGATTTCATTTTTTTGGGTATACTCTAATAAAACGCTTGAATATTCATAATTATTTTTCATCATATATTTACCATCCGATTGGGTGGTGGCAGAACATGCCCCTTGATGAAAAAGATAATCTAGTTCATTATCAAAGTTTCCCTTTACAACTTCTTGTAAAAAATCATCTTTGTCGACAAAATCTAAAATTTGACAGTCATTAAGATTCTTAATTTTATTGCCATTAGTTAAATTATCAATAGCTATAATATCTTTATAACCCAGTGCATTAAGTCTTTTAATTAAATTAGAACCTATAAAGCCAAATGCTCCGGTAACGGCAATAATCATAATCTTTCTCCATGTATAAAAAACTTTTATTACAAAATGTGACTTCTATCATTATACTTAAAACCCAACCAATCACTAAATTCAACTTTCTTAGAAAAAGCAATTACTTTAAAAATTTCGCCCATCTCTTCTTCCGCGGTTAGATATTTTACCTGCTGTGCTAATTTTAAATACTCCAAATTATTTACAGTTTTATGCTTTTGTTGCAAAATATTTAACAATCCGCAATTTATTAAAAAATTTCCTTGATTGGTAAAACCAATAAAATCTAAATTACTCTGTATTGCCGCATTTGCAATGGCAGTAAAATCTACACTGCTAGTTATATCAATCAAACCAGGATAAATTAAAACATCATCCAATTGAAACTGTCTAAAGAAACCACGCAAGGTACCATTAAATCTACTCGGAGCATAATATTCATTTTGTGAATAACCATAATCAATCAATAATATAAATCCAACATTTAAACACTCCGCTAATGAGTGCATAAATCCTCTATTATTTAAATTTATTTCTGATATATAGTAATCAGCGTTTATTTTTAATTGTTGCGCCACTTGTTTTAAATTCTTGGATTTTATCGGTTGTTGCGTATAAACAAAATTATTTTTTTCATTAACCGTCACATACCTTTGGAATATTTCATTATTGTGCCAAACAACCACTTCAGTTGGTTGTGCATCTAATACTTCATTAGCTAAAATTAATCCTTCAAACTCCTGAGGCAACTGCTCTAACCAAACAATTTTATGCAGTAACTGGGGATATAACTGCGCCACTCTTTCACGCTGAAAACTTGTTAAATTGGCACTAATTTCAAGAATAAAATAATTATCAATAACATCGCCAAGTGCATTTAATAATTCTAACATTAAATCGCCATTACCTGGACCGATTTCAAGTAAATTGCGATCAACTTCAGATTGATCCCATAATTCTTGTATTTGTTTAGCTAAACATTGCGCAAATAAATTGGAGATCATTGGTGCCGTATAAAAATCGCCAGCCTTACCGAATTTATGTAATAAATTAGCATAATAACCCCAATTAGGCTCATATAAAGCTAATTCTATATACGTGCTTATTGAAATAGCTCCACCATTTTGATTAATTTGCGTTACTATCTTATTCTTTAATTGGTTAGATAGATTTAATTCTTCCGGGGTTAGTTCTGCTTTAATTTCCATAATTATTCAAATCTTTTACTGTTATTAGCATAAACAGCTTGCCCAATTAGCATTCCTAAAATTGTTGCTACATAGACATCACTTACCCAATGATTGATGGTATAAACACGCGCAACCATAACAACTATAGCGCATAAAAATAAAATAATTTTAATATATTTTTTGCTAGTAATTAACCAGAACGGTACAATTGCAGCGACAATCGATATGGTATGACCTGAAGGCATGCTGTTTGAGGCATAAAATAAATCATTTAATGTGGCGTGTTTATTTAAAACATAATTAAAAAAGTTATATGGGTCTGACATAATACTTGGTCGCTGCCGATTTATAATTATTTTTAAAAATAAATTAATAATTCCAGCATAAATTAATGCCATAAAACTAACAATTGCGGCTTGGTGTAATTTCTCATTACGCCATAATTTACTAAGAATTATAATAGAAAAAACTACACCACCAATAAACCACCCCTGGGCCATTGAATTGATAAAATCCATGATTTGATATATTTGATTATTCGTATGTTTAAGAATTAAACTAGTGATTTGAAAATCGACAAAAAATATAATTATGCATAAAAATGCAAAGAAAACGGCCACTTGTGGCACACTTCTTTGAATTTTAATTACAAGAGTTGTTAAAACATTATGCCAATAACCAGCACCAACAAATTTAATTAGATAATTAACGGCAATAATTATATAAAATATTCCAATTACATCTAATGGCGGCGGCATTTTTAGCATTTCAATTAACATTTATAACTTTCTTCTAATTATAAACTTTGTTTCACAATCTTAACAATCTTATCTTGTGTCTCTTCATCTAAATAAGGGTGCATTGGCAAACTCACTATTCTCTCTGCTACCGCTTCAGCCACAGGAAACACCTTATTTAAACTAAATTTGGCTAATGCTGGTTGCTTATTTAATGTAATTGGATAATGGATTGCTGTTGGAATACCACTTTCCTTCAATTTAGCCATAAACTCTTCCCTATTTTTGACTTGAATCGAAAATTGATGAAATACATGCGTATGACCATTTAAAATCGTTGGCAACACGCAATCCGTACCTTGTAGCAATTGACAATATCTTTGACCTATTTGTTGACGCAATTCTACCTCTTTCGGGAAAATACGCATTTTAGCTAATAAAACAGCCGCTTGCAACGTATCCAATCTTCCATTCACGCCTAAAATCTGATGATGATAATGCCGGTTTTGACCGTGTACTCTAATCCACATTAATTTCTCTTTTATTGCATCATCATTAGTAAAACAAGCACCGCCATCACCATATGCTCCAAGTGGTTTAGCCGGGAAAAAACTGGTACAAGCAATAGTTGTCATGCTACATGATTTTTTATTATTTAAGGTAGAACCAAATGATTGCGCAGCATCCTCAATTAAATATAAATTATGTTTAGCTGCAATTTGATTAATGTCATTTAATTGCGCGCATTGGCCAAATAATCCAACAGCGATAATTGCTTTAGTTTTTGGAGTAATCGCATGTTCAATTAAATTAATATCAATATTATAAGTTTTTGGATTAATGTCAACAAACACAGGAGTTGCACCTAATAATGCCACCATTGATGCAGTTGCAAAAAAAGTAAAAGCTGGAACAATAACTTCATCACCTGGCTTTATTTCTAATGCCATTAAAGCTATCAATAAAGCTTTACTACCATCAGCCACCCCAACACAATGTTTAACTCCAACATAATTTTCTAAAACTGATTCGAACTCACGAACTTTTGGACCTAAAATATATTGACCTGAGTCTAAAACTTCATTAATTTCTTTAAGTACATCTTCTTTAATTAACGAGTATTGTTTTTTCAAATCTATAAATTGCATGATTTACCCTTAAAACATATAGTTAAAATTTAATCAATCCTTTGTCTGAGGCAAAGTAATCAATTTTTATATCAAAATCTTCATTTGGCAGTTGCTCTTGTATTAGTTGACAAGAAAACCCAATTCCACATAAAATATTATTTCTTTGCTTTAAATTAGCTAAGGTACGATCATAATAGCCGCCACCTTTACCTAACCGATTCCCATAGTTATCTACAGCAACTAATGGCAGAATAATTAATCCAATATTATACCATTGTATACTATCCTCTATTTCACAATCTAATGCTGAAAAAATATTTGTATTATTTTCATTATATTGGGCTATTTTCATTTCATTAGTTGTTTTATAGGCTACCGGTTGAAAGATTTGTTTGTGGTGGCTACTACAGTAAGTATAAATACTCTTTGGATTTAATTCGTACCCATGGGCATGATATAACATTACAGACTTAACCTGATTGAGTAATGGTATAATGTTTTGCAAAGTTAAATCTTCTTTATTTACTCGATCAATTCCAGATAATTGATTACATTGCTCAATTACTTGCTGCCGAAGAACTTGTTTTTCGTGCACCAAACTCATTTAATTTACTCCAATAATTCAATTATTTAATTTATTCCAAATAAGCCTATTGGCATAAATATTGTAGAATATTTAAACCTTAGAGCATTTTCTAGATTTGGTGGTTTGTTTTTACAAATTAAAATATTGATGGTTAAATATTAATACTTGCTCCGTTATAACGTAACCATTCAACTCTTTTTAAATAATCTGGCATTATTTTATCAACCTCATTCCAAAACTCATTTGAATGTTTGCTATATTTAATATGAGCTAATTCATGGACAACAATGTAATCAATTATATTTAAAGGGGCCATAACACACTTCCAATTAAAATTAATGTTTTTGGTTTTAGTGGAATATGAGGCCCATCTATTTTTTAGTTCCCTAACTTTTAATTGATTAAATTCAACCTTCATTTTAGACTGAAATATATTGATTCTTTCTGAGATTTTTTGCTGACATTTTTCTTTATAATAATTTTTTAAAAGTTGTAATGTTTGTTTTTTATTTTTAGCGCATATTTTAAGATATCCATTTTCAAGCTTTACTGGAACATCTTGTTCATCAACAAATTGCAATCTATAATTCCTGCCAAGATACAAAAAGCTTTCCCCATTTACTAACTCTCTTACAACAGCGCTTGCTCTCTATAATGAGCCCAGTTGTCAATACCAAATTTAATCATTTCATAGAAATAATTTCATAATTACGCAGCATCCTTTGACTTTACTGCATTTATATCTAGT